>NZ_JBEXKU010000031.1:0-80150 GCF_040609575.1 Streptomyces sp. NPDC004647
ACGCCCTTCTCGCGGCTGCGGGCCACCCGCACGACGTCATCACGGAACTCTTGGGGATAGGGAACAGGCACAGCAACATCCTTCCAGGCCGCCCCAGGGGCAAGCCAGATCAGATGTCACCAGACCATGCATCAGTCCCTCAGGAAATTCGCGGGGCTTGTTCGCTTTCACGTGCGAACCGGGACGTCGGTGGTGCGCTGGATGACTCGGACCCTGCCGTCCAGCCCTCGCGGTCAGGGTGGACTCCGCCACGTGCACGGTCTGCCCCGCGTACGCCCGGCTAAGTGAGACGACCTGTCGACAACCATGATCGTGCCCTGGCTCCTGATCCGTCGCTGGACCCGGATCAGCCACGGCGGGACGGGGTGCTGGGCCCGCCGGTCGGATGCCTCGCAGGTGCCGGACCTACTCGGCGTCAGCGGGCTGGGCCGCACCCGCAGCAGCTCACGCGATTCCGGATCGAAGAACGACAGCGTGGCCTCCTCAATACGGATGCTCAGAGCCCGGTGAACAACGCCCCTACCCATCCAGAGCTACGCCTGTGGACCCGGCGCCCTGCGTAGGGTATTGCGATAGGCGTGCAAGTAACGGTCCCGACGAAAGTGGAACATCATCAGCCTGTGGCTGGTCTCATTAAGATAGTTGTAAGCGGGCTCACTGAGGGCGCTGTGCCGGACCCAGTCCAGTACATCGGTCAGCGCCTCCTCTACCAACTTAGCCTCCAGCTCGACCTCTTCCGGCCCCAGCACCACCACCCGCTCCGTGGCGACACGTATCCCCGCTCTAGCTGCGTCCATCGATGCGCTCTCCGGTTCGCGATGTTGAAACGCCACTTCGACCACTTGATTCGCTACCAGCGCTATGGCTCGGTCAAGCTCGCCAGTGAAGGCTAGGTGGGCATCCTGTCTCTGATCTCGCAGCCACTGCTCGTGCTCGACGGCTCCTTGCTCCGCCACTTGCTGTAGTGCGGCTTTCGCCGCCTTCTCCGCCCCGAGCCTCGAGGAGCGTCCGGTGTACCAGCCGCTGGCCAGTGCGCCGACGAGCGCTGCCACCCCGGCTATCAGCGCGGCTAACCCTTGGTCCATGTCTGCATCATGCCCAGCGCGGCGATGGGCCTATTCCGTACCAGGCAACGCTTGCTCTGCTGGATGTGACGCCCACTCCGTCCTGGGCGTTGCCCGGCTGCGCGGATGGCAGTTCGAGAACAGGTCCATGAGTTCGAAGCAGACAGCTGCTCCAAACCAGCCGCTGTGGCAACGACGAAGCCGCACTGTCAAGCATCAACCGAGACCGGACAAGCACAGCACCGCAGCTTGAGTAACAACCTTCCCTACGGGTTCAAGGCCCGCGCACGGCGCGAGCGCGCCGCCTCTGCGGCGCGGCCTGCCTCCTGTCTCCGCCCCGGCTGGCCGCGCCCGGCGGCGCTACGTGCAGCGGGCAAAAGCAAGGAGGCCACCCGCGAGCCAAAGAGATGCCTCCGGCGGGGATCGGTCGGCACCGGGATGGAGGGTGCGCCGTTCACGGCTGCGGGCCCCTGGTGGCGTGCGCGGGGAGCTTCCATCCCGTCCACCATCGGCCCAGGCAGAGCCGAGCAGACGGGATGGAAGCTGGTGAAGGTGGTGGGTTGGGGACGGGGGCGTCGTAGTAGCCGGGCCAGGAGGACTGAGTTGAAGTTGGTCTGCTCGCTGATGTTCATGAGCTTCGCCACCTCGGCGACCTTCCGGCTCGAAGCGATCAGATCGAGGACACGGCGGCGGGGCAGACCACCTCCACCAGACCCGGAGCGGTTCAGTGCCCGCAGGCTGGACTTCGGTGCCGTGGGACGAGCTGGAGTCGGTGTTACGCTGCCGTCCAGTTCCTCGCTTCGCCCATACGACAGGCGACTGGTGGGTCTCGGCTGTCGGCTTCGTCGCGGACTTCGTCCTAGTGGATCTCGTCGGCGTCTTGATGGACGTGTGGACTGCCGAGGCGCCGCTGGAGTCCAAGAGTTCGGGTGGAGGGCCTGATGTCTGCTGGTGTCGACCCGGTCGTCAGTGCGCGTATGTCTCGAATCCGAGGGCGAGACACCGCACCCGAGATAAAGGTGCGTCGGGAGTTGCATCGGCGCGGTCTCCGGTACCGGGTGAACTTCAAGCCTGTGTCCACGTTGCAGCGGACGGTCGACATCGCCTTCACCAGGCAGCGGGTCGCCGTCCTGATCGACGGGTGCTTCTGGCATGGCTGTCCGGAGCACTTTCGGCCGGCAAAGGGGGATCGGAAGGAGTTTTGGGCGGCCAAGGTCGCGGAGAATCAACGGCGTGATCAGGACTCCACCAGGGCGTTCACGTTGGCGGGATGGGCCGTTCTTCGTTTTTGGGAGCACGCTGACCCAGTCGAGGTGGCCGACAAGATCGAGGACGAAGTGATCAAACGGTCCGTGAGCGAGCGGTCGCCTTCCGAGACACCATGTAGGTGACCTGCTCGCATCGTGCTCTCAAGATGGTGGCTAGCGAGAGCGCGAGGTGCCAGTCGTCGTCGGGCAGCGGTGCGGTGTTGGGCTTGGTGACGGCGATGGTGATCAATTGCGACTCGGACTCCGCCCGACGTAGGCAAGCGTGCCAGACCATGCCCTGCAGGCCGTTCATTGGGCCCCAGGTGATGAAGGCCGACTCACCTTCGGGGCCGTCGGCGAGGCAACGCATCGGTTTCACGTCGAGTGTCTGCGCGCGAAGGGTCCATCCCGAGCCCATGGCGAGCCGAACGACCGACTGCGGACCTGGGTACTCGCGAGTCGTCATCTGAGCCATCGGCCCGACACCTTCGAGCGCTCGACGGTACTGCTTCGCCGGTCCGTCCTTGATCCACGGGCGTATCTTCTCCGTGGGCATGAACCTAGCGAGTCGCCCGCCGATCTTGGGATCCTTGACGAACCGGTCGTACATCTCCGTCGCTGCGGGCGAAGAGGCCTCCTCCCATCGCATGGCGTCGAAATGCCGGGCTAGCTCCGCGAAGATCTCCAAGCGGATCGGTTCCGGAAGGGTCGCCATCAGCCCCCCTCGACGGGCGGGAACTCCAAACGAACGCTGTCGTCGGCTCCCCCAAGGTCACCCACGTCGGCCATCCATTGGTCCAGGAGTCCCTTCACCCTCAGGTCCTCGAACTCGAACTGGTTCCGTCCAACTGATACCTGCTCGATCTCGCCCTCGGACACCTGTTCTCGCATGTCGTATACCTCGGCCAACCGTCGGATGTCGCTGACGAAGTCCAGTACCTCCACGTGCGTCTTTCCCTTGCGAAGGCGGAGTCCGCGGCCAAGCTGTTGCACGAAGATGCGTCGGCTGTGGGTCACCCTGGCGAAGCAGAGAATGTTGACGTCGGGCACGTCGACGCCCTCGTTGAGGATGTCCACGGCGACGAGGATGGGCACTTCTCCTGTACGGAAATTGAGCAGTCGTGCCCGCCGCTCCCGTGTCTTCAGCCTGGCGTGCAGCGTCTCGGACCGCTCCCAGCCGGGCCGTCGGGCAAGCAGGTCGCGCATCCGCTCGGCGTGCTCGATCGTCTGGCAGAAGACGATGGCCCGCGGGTTCGTGGTCTGATCCCAGACCTTCTCGAGGTGTCCCCGAACCGACTCGTCCCGCTCGGGGATGAAGAGACGCTTGTTCAAGTCCTTGATGGAGTAGCCGTGCTCGGAGGCGTGGCGGACGAAGTCCCAGTCAATGTTGTCGGCGAACACGCGGTACTTCACGTCGGCGAGGTAACCCAGTCTCATGCCCTCCGAGATGGACACCCGCTCGACCGGTTCGCCGAAGGTCCGCTCAATGTCGTACCGGTCCCCTCGCCAGGGCGTGGCCGTCACACCCATCCGTTTGGCCTTGGGCAGCAGACCCATCATGGTGGCGTAGTTCCCGGTCTCCCCCACGTGGTGCGCCTCATCCACGATCACCAGCTCGGGGGCGTAGCCCGATTGGATGTAGTCACGTGCTGTGTTCGATACGCCGAAGGTGACGCCTGGTAGGGAATCGGGTTTCGAATCGCCGTGCAGCAGACGGGTCGGTACGTGCTTGGGGACGTCCCGCCACATCGCCCGTTCGAGTTGCTCCACGAGGTCGATCATGTGTGCGGTGACCAGCACCTTGGCTCCTGGGCTGGCGAGGAGGAATCGTCGCAGCAACCTGCCGGCGACGACCGTCTTGCCGAGGCCCGTAGCGAGGTAGATGAGTGCCTCGCCGGTGTCCTCTAGGGCGGCCCAAGCCGCTTCCACGGCACGGTCCTGATAGGGATGGAGGTCGAACGGTGTGACACGCTCCGGAGCGCGATCGTAGATCGTCGCCAGCCGTCGGCCGTCCCAGAGGGTCACGTTGACTCCGACGTCCCTCAGCGCGTCCGCCCGCTCCTTGGCCTTCTGGGTGAACAGTCGATTGGTGACCACCACCGCTCGGTGTATCGCGTAATGCCGCATCGCCGCGTGAGTTTCGTCCACGGCATCGCGATCCACATTGCCAGACTTCTTCCATTTCGACTGGAAGATCCAATCCTCACCGTTGAGTCGGCCAAGGAGGTCAGCACCTTTATCCCCGGGACCATCGATGTTGACCACATCCGTGAACGAGATCAGGCCGAGCAACCGCTCCAGCTGGCGCGTGAAGCCCTTCGGGCCTTCCTCGACAAGGAAGGCCGGCTCTAGGAATGATCTGTTCATGCCTGGACGATCTCCGCGTCCAGTAGGTCCGCGGTAAGGAGCAGGCGGGACAGTTCCAAGGTGTTCTGCAGGGGTGGGCCCATCACCATCCGCTTAAGGTCGGTGAGGAAGGCACTCACACGAGCCACTTGGTCCGCCTGCGTCTCCTCGCCGAGCGCAGCGTAAGTGGTGCGGAACAACCCGCCGTCCAGTACCAGTTCGGGACCGCTCGTAACGAGGTCGAGGACGCCCTCGACTCCCAGGTAGCGCGCGAACTCGCCGTTCTCCACCGCTGCCTTCCAATCGACGTCCGGTGCCACCGCGATGGCGTACGACTCGGCCGCCCGCTTCGACTGACCAGACAGGGCGGACCAAAACGTGGCCGCGTCCTTCGAGGTGAGGTCGGCGAGCCGATCTCGCAAGCCCTCCAGCAGCATCTCCGCGCGACTACGCACCGCGCTGGAGTCCACCCGCCGGTCCGGAAACTGCTCGAGGATCGAGGTCACCAGCCCGTCGATGGAGCCTGATACGGAGTACACGCTCTTCAACTGCGATGCCGCGCAAACGAGCGCGACGTTCAGCGGGGACCACCCGTACCGCGCGATCAGCGTGGTATCGGAGTCCACGTAGATCTCTACCTCTCCAGCTACGATCCGAACCACGGCCGGCTGCCGCTGGCCGTCCTTAAGCAGTTCGACTCCGGAGGTGACGTAGACGCGAAGGATCGCCTGAGCGGTACCAAGGCGAACTTCGCGGTCAGTGTCGGGAAGCAGCGTCGCGTGCTCCCTGTACCTCGCGAAGCGTTGCTCTTCGGTCTCCGGCCGTGTCTCTGCGGCTGGCTCCGGCTGCTTCTGATCTGGGGACGGTGAGTGGCCGTCGGCCGCCCCCGTCCTCAGATGTCCAAGCCCCTCCCCCTTGAGCCAGTCATCCTCGTCGGAGGGCGGTGCCGGCTCCGGCGGTGGTCCATTCTTGACCCGATCATGATCGGCTGCGGCCTCGTACCATTTCTCGTCGGTCTGATACTCCGGATCCCCGCTGCGGAACTTCTGTGCCCATCTCTTCGCATCATTGTGGATGGCGGTGCTGCCGTTGCCGGGCATGAGGTACCGGAGACCCGGTTTGTTCTCCCGGAAGGCGTTGAAGAACCGACTCATCGGAGAGTCGTTCTCACGATTGAACAGGCGCTTGGCGAGCTGTGGACGCAAGGGCAGGGCGCCTCGCACCTTCTCGACCATGTACCGCCACTCCGGCGACGACGTGTCGAAATTGGTCTTTCGGACGTTGACCGGAGCGTGGTCGAGATGGATCTCGCCGACGATGCGGCCCATTCCGAGTTCGATCGGATACTCCAGCTCAATATCCCCGTCTGGCCCCTCCCAGTCGAACAAGGACCTGTCCCTTGTCGTAATCGCGCGCCCGCTCCGGAGGAACGTCAGACCGAAGTCGGACTTATCGGCGAACCTCTGCACGCCCAGCCACCCCACGATCCGGCGCTCTCGCTCCTGGATGTCAGTGCTCTCGCATTCAACGCACTTGTCGTGCCTTGAGGTGTACCAGCGCCCGCAGTTCATACAGGCGAAGGCGTTGGTGAGCGGCACGTGGATTAGTTCCGCAGCAGGCGCCTCCGCAGCCTTGTACATGACCGACCGGGTCGGGTCCCAGATGCACGGCACGAGAGGGGGCACCTGGCGAGAGTTGACGTACAGGCGCTGGTTCAAACCGCCCATCAGCTGCGCGCCCGAATGAGGGCCGTTGGGATCACGCAGCATGTAAGTGTAGATCCTCCCTAGGTTCTTGCTGACCTCCCGGATCGAACTCGCCGACTTCAACTTGACGACCACGTCCTCGCGGAGGTTCGTCACCGAGATGAGAGTGCCGTGCTCGTCGGGAGCCTTCCGCTCGTAGCGAAGGGGTACCTCGTACGACGACAGCCGCTGCATCTCCCTAAGGTCGATAGTGGCGGTGATCCATTGGTCGTCGCCACGTCGTCCCGTACGGACCACCGTTATCGTGCCAAGGCGGGCCGTGGCGATGTTGAAGCCCATGCCGAACAGGCCGAGGCTACCGAACCGTTGCTTACCCGACCTGCCGGCGCTCAGGGCGTACTGCAACTCCTCCTGAGACATTCCCCGGCCATTGTCGCTCACGACGACCTTGGCACCTCGGTTCACCTTGCCCGCCGTGGGCAGGGTGATGTCTATTCGAGGTTCCAGCGTTTCATCGACGCGGGTGGCCTCGACGAGTTCATCGAGACAGTTGTCGATCAACTCGCACAGGCACTGGTGAAGTTGGAGGTCGACCTCGGCGATCATCTCCAAGATCCGGGGGGGAGGCGTCAGGTTGAGGGTGCCGGGTCGCGTCTCCGTCTCCGTCATGCTTCGGATCCCTCCGCGCGCAGGGCGGCGTGGACGCTGTCGGCCACGACCCGCGCCAACTCGACTGGGACTGCGTTGCCGAGCTGGCGCATCGCCTTGCCCCAAGGGCCATGCAGCTCGTAGTCGTCCGGGAAGGTCTGCAAGCGGGCACTTTCCCTGACCGTGAAGTAGCGAATGGAACCGTCCGTCTCACGCAGCATGTTCTCGCCGCCGGGGACTCCGTGACGCCCTGCTTTCAGCGTCTTCGCGGGCCAGTCCACCGGACTACCGGTGTGACCAGGGTAGGAACGAGCTCCCGGTTGAAGGACGTGGTTGAGGACGCCCGCAGTACCTGTCAGCGTTGGCTCGGGAAGACCGGTCAGCGCGTCGCGTATGGTGCGCCAGCGCGCTTGGACCTCGTCCGGCCGCAGTTCCTCAGGTATAGGGATGTTAGGCCGTTCCGGGCGTTTCGCCTTGGGCACTTCATGTTCCTGCCAGTACTCGCCAGTTGTCCACTGAGCATGCAGAAGCGCGCGTCTCGAGTGTGTGACATGCGGGAATTCCCAGGTCACGTCCAGGTCGTTTCGGAAACCGACCAGGAAGACGCGTTGGCGCTGCTGCGGCACGCCGTAGTCCGCTGCGTTAGCGAAGGCGGGGGTGACCCGATAGGCCAACTCTTGGTTGCTGACGTCCTCGCCTGCCGCCCGGAGCCGCCGCAGGTGATCTCCCCACAGTTCGTCGGGCTTCGCGGCGAGGAGGGGCAGCGAAAGCCTGGCCTGGATGTACTGGAAGTAATCGGCGAACCTCGGGCGCGCCAGACCTCTCACGTTCTCGATGATGAACGCGCGGGGCCTCAGGTGGGCGATCGCCTCCGCCGTGGCCGGGAACATGTCACGTTCGTCGTCGTCCGCCTTACCGCGGCCGCCAATGGAGAACGGCTGGCACGGCGGGCCAGCGGCGACGAGATCCACCTCGTCGGTGACGCGGGACCAGTTGAAGTCCCGCACGTCGCCCTCCTCGACGTGCCAGTTCGCGACGAGCTCGTTCCCCCGAGCCTGGTTCTGTCGCACCGTGTCACAGGCCCACTTGTCCAACTCCAGAGTCGCCAGCGGGTCGAAGCCGGCCTCCTGACAACCCAGCGCAAGTCCGCCAGCGCCAGCGAATAACTCCACGCTCGCAAGCCGGGCGGGCGTGTTCCTCATCAATAAGAGGGAAGGGTGGCGAACGGTAACGCTCGCAGGAACGACCGCAGTCTCAGACATGCACTTCTTTCCAACCATAGCCTTAGTCCGAATATCATGCCGCACGATCCGACGACCTCGCCAGGACCTGTTGGTCTCCCGATCGCCTTCCGGGCTGCGACCGCTTGGCGCCACGGTTCAGGCGGCGTCGCCGAGGTAACCGGCGACCGGATCAGCGCGGTCGCCTCCGCGCCGCCTTGGACTTTCACCAACCTGGCCGGCGCCTGCCGCGCCTGGTGCGAGCAAGTCAAGATCCGCGCCAGCATGTTGCCAACGGCGTAGTTCAGCGTGCCGCACAGGGGATCCACCAACCACTAGCGCACAGCGTCGGCGGCGCCTTGCTGCCCGCCTTCCTCGCCGAGCGGCGCTGGCAGCGCGCTACGCCATAGGCAGGTCCGCCCACCCGGCCGGGACCGCAGTACGTCTTAGGTCAACTTGCGCAGTCCAATGTCAGTGGCCGTGGCTACTGTTCGGGCGTGGATGAACTCTTGAGTGAGGTGCTCGGCCTTCAGAAGGTGTGGCAGGCGAAGAACACCGAAGAGATGCAGCGCCGTGGCGTCGTCGTTCGCACCGAGATCCGCGACTGGCTGCGTGAGCATGCCGAGGCTCTCGCCGTAGCCATGGAGATACCCCTCGACGACGTAGGAGTGGAGGGTAAGGACGGGGCCGGTCAGAAGGCTGAAGTCGTATGGACCCGCGTCTACTCGAAGAGCAGAACCCCGAGCGCCACCGACGGCTGGTACATCGTCTATCTGTTCAGCGGCGACGGTGAACGCGTCTACCTGTCCCTCAACCAGGGCACGACCGAGTGGATCGCCGGTGAGCTCAAGCCCCGCGAGCCTGCCGCCCTGAAGAAGCGCATCGACTGGGCCCGTCCGCTCATTGAGCAAGTTGCCGCCGAGCGCGTCGACTTGCTGACGGAGATCCGTCTCAACGCACGCACGAAGCTTGGCAAGGGCTACGAGCCTGGCAACGTCGTGGCCATCGAGTACCGGCGCGATGCCATCTCGAACTCGGATGTCCTGAGCGAAGATCTGCTCTTCATGGCGCGGCTCTTGAGTCCCCTCTACAAGGCCGCGGACGACGCGACCTACGTTCCCGGCGACCTGCCGGTCGAGGTCCGCGAAGCCACCCAGAGTGCGGCGACCACCGCGAACCGCAGGAGCGCCCGCAAGGGCGGTCAAGGGTTCCTCCTGACCGCCGCCGAACGCAGGGCCATCGAGAAGCGCAGTGTCCTGCTCGCCACGGAGCACTTCGAGGCCCAGGGATGGACTGTGAAGGACGTCGGCGCCAGCAAGCCGTACGACCTGCACCTGACGCGAGCGGACGAAAAACTTCACGTAGAGGTGAAGGGGACCACGTCCGACGGTAGCCAGATCATCCTGACGCGGGCCGAGGTCGAATGGCAGCGCAAGTTCGCGCCGGACAACGCCCTTGTGATCGTCCACTCCATCGAACTGGATCGCACCGTTGAACCTGTGACTGCGGCCGGTGGAATCCTCCACTGCACCTCGCCGTGGACCATCGAGGAGGAGACCTTGACCGTCATCTCCTACATCCACCGAACCGAACTGTGAGGCGGTCGGCGAGCGACTGCCTTCCCCAGGTGTCCCCCGGCAGCGGGCGGCACACCGTACGTCGCAGGTCGCAGGCGGTCGACGGAGCCCACAGTAAGTCTGCCGACAGGCTCCCTTGAGCAGTTCTGAGGATTGGGCAGCCGATGCGGCAGTCGTTGTTGGCGGGTGGGTTCAGGGGTGGGCGCTGGCGTGTTGGAGGGCCTGGATGGATTGGGCGACAAGGGTGTGGATTCTGGTTTGGATGACGGTTTCGTCGAGGGAGGTGAAGGAGGTGTAGGGCAGGAGGCGGCGTAGGCGTTTCGTGGTGTCGCGGACGACGGCGCGGCGGGGGACAGGCAGGGTGGTGAGGTGGGGGGCGGTCAGTTCGCGGGCGAGGGCGCGGGCGAGGGGTGGTGTGCCGCCGATGGTGCGGCGTTCGAAGATCTGGTTGAGGTCAGACTCGGTGAGTCGGTCGAGCAGGTCGTAGTGGGTGGCGCCGTCGCGGGTCTCGGCGAGGGCATGGGCCTGCCACCACAGGCGGGCGAGGGTGTGACGGACCAGGCCGGTGCCGATCCAGCGTTCGGGGGTGCGGGTACCGAAGCGCCAGGCGGTGACGTCGGGGACGAGGCAGGTGGCGAGGTAGGTCCACATGTCGCCTTGGCCGGCCTCGGCGGGGGTGATGTCCATCGTGGTGTGCAGGGCTTTGGCCGCGGCGCGGTCAAAGAGGATCTTGTTGTGGTCGGCGGGCGGGGTCGGCTGACCGGCGCGCCGTGCACAGTCGCGCAGGGTGTCGGCGAGATGGTCGAGGTGGGCTGGGGTAACGGGGGTGCCGCCGGTGGTGCCGTAGAAGGCGGTGGGGGAGTGGCCGGCGTGGTTCTTGATGTCCTGTGGGATCAGAGTCGTGTAGTGGGCCAGGAGCGTCGTGGCCTCGGCGGGGGTGATCCGTGGATAAAGCAGGCTCATGGCGTCTCCCGGCGCAATTGATGCTGGCGGCGCAGGGCGCCCTGCAGGGCAGCGGCGCAAACGGAGGGTTCGGCCTCGCGCCAGGTAGCCACGGTTTGCAGTGACGCGCCGTGGAACAGATTGGAGACCAATACCGTCAGGCTTTCGGCCAGGCTGCCAGGTTCGTCAGCCGCGTCGGTGACGGCGTCGCGCCAGGCGGGGCGCAGGCAGGCTTCCACCAGTTGGCGGGCGACGTCGTCGTACATCGTCTCAAGCAGACGGCGCTGCATTGAGGTGGGGGCTGCTGCCCGGGTGGCGGCGGTGACCAGTTCGGTGTCGGTCCGGTTGAGGTAGAGGCGGATGCCGCCGGTGACGGGGACGGCAGGGTCGTCGGGCAGGCCCAGCGCCCATCGGGCGTCCTCGTCGAAGCCGTGCAGCGGGAAGTCGATCACAGAGATCGGGAAGCGGGAGGCGCCGCCCTCCAGGCGGACTTCTGCGCTCTGCTCGCACAGGATCTCCCCGGCGTGGCGGGGGGTGAAGGGGGGCGCCGCCTCGGGGCGGGGGACGTCGTCGGCGAGCACCAGGCGTGTGTGGATCACGAGGGTGCCGCCGAGGTCGGTGCCCGACAGTTTGATCTGCACGGTCAGGTTCGTCGCGTCGACCACGAGGCGGCGGAACGCCGATCCCGTGTAGTGCGCGGCTGAGGAGTGCCAGTCGACGACCAGGGCAAGCGGGGTGTCGGCGGGCAACCTGCAGTCGGCCAGCGCCCGAGGGTGGTCGACGGTGACATGACGGGAAAGGGCGAGGTCGGCCTGGGGGTCCCAGTCCGGCAGCAGCGCGGGCAGCTCTCGGGTGCCCTCGGCGTCGTCGATCTGCCAGGGGCCGCACGTCAGGACCTGGGGGGCGGGCTGCAGGAACGGCATGACGTCGTGTGCCATCAGCGGGCTCCTTCCTGCACGAGGTGGGCGCTGACGCGGACTCGCGTGGCGGCGCCCGCGACGGGGCGCACCACCACCACCCAGTCGCGTCGGTCGGCAACGGTGAGGGTCAGAACGTCGCCCTCGCGCATCTCCGCCGCGTCGGAGCTGCGGAAGCCCACCACCTCCGGGCCGATCGCGCCGGCCGGTGGATCGTTCTCGCTGCCGTGGTCCAGGGACACTGAAGCCATCGCCAGGACGCGGATGGGGGCGGCGGCCGAGGAGACGCTGATATCGGTGATGACGTAGAAGGCGCCGTCGATCTCGACGAGTCGGGGCGGGGCGAGGGTGCGCAGTAGGCTGCCCGTTCCCCCGCCCCCTGGCCGCCCTGGGGCGGGGGGCGGATGGTCGGCGCCCTGGCCGCTGCCGGTGGGCACCAGGGAAGCGAAGCGGTGGGACAGGGCGCCCAACGGCGGTTGGGGGCCAGCGGCCGACACCCGTTCGGGTTCGGCGAGGGCGTACTCGCGCATGCGGTTGTCGATCGTGCGCAGCGCCGAGCGCACCAGCTTCCTGGCGTCGGGGTCGGGCATGTTCTTGGGCACCCAGGCGTCGTGGGTGGGCGGTTCGGCGGCAGCGAAGGCGTCGTCCACCCCCACCGCGGTGCGGAAGACCGCGCCGTAGGAGACGTCGCTGTCGGGGAGTTGGGGGCCCGGTCGGTAGTGCACCACGAGGCCCGACTGCCGCATCAGGGCGCAGTGGTGCATGGGCCCCTCGGATGGGGCGGCTACGTCCGTCCAGTGCGGGCGCACCGGTGTCATGAACGCCTCGAGGGCGAAGCGGCCGAGGTCGACGGCGGGATTCCTGCTGCGCACGTGACGCCCGTCGGTGTGGGCGCTGTGATGGGCGCGGATGAACGGCTGCAGCCGGGGGACCCGGGCCGGGTCGGGCAGGTCCAGCGGCCGGCCATCGACGCTGACGCGGCAGCGCATGCGCGCGGCGCCCGGGGCGTTGTCGATCATTACGGGCCACAGTTCCCAGAGCATGGCGGAGCCGAGGAATTGGGCGGCTTCCTCCATCGTGCGGGGGCGCTCGGGTTCGTCAGCCTCTACGGGGGCGCTCGAGCCGAGCCGGGCGCCCACGATCACGATGTCGGTGCCCAGTTCGTCGCCAGCGCGCGCCGGCAGGCCCAGGGCGTCGGCTACGGCGTCGGCGTCCTCGTCCAGCAACGGGTCGGGGATGTTGTCCCCGGCGATGCGTCCCCACCAGTGGCGGCCGGTGTAACGGCGCTCGGCGTGGTCGAAGCCGGTTCCCAGCGCGGCGGCGATCAGGCGGGTCTGGACGCGGTCCTGCCACCGGCATCGGGTGCGCACCAGGACGGTGCCGGCCGCGCTGGTGGTGAACAGCACGCCCTTGCCGAATCCGTACGTCCCTCCGCTGTGCGCGCGGCGGTTGGTGCGGCCGATGTCGCGGACCAGTCCCACGAAGTCCGTGCTGCCGTGGTGGACGCGGTCGCCGCGCAGCGGACCGCCCAGACCGCCGGTGCCGCGGTCGCTGACGGTCAGCAGCACGGTGTCGGGGTCGTGCAGCACTGCGGCCAGGCCCAGCGACGTGTCGTCGCCGAACACCGGCAACAGGGCATCGATCCAGGGCGCCAGGCCGGTCTCGCCCGGTCGGGCGAGTGCGAGATCGAAACCGACCTCCCCGGTGCCCAGGCGGGCGTCCCAGGTGTTTTGCGCGGCCTCCCGCACCAGGACTTGCAGGGGATCCAGGTCGGGGCGGCCGAGCTGTTTGCGGATGCCCTCCGCGTCGGAGGCACCCTCAGGGGCGGAGGGTTGGGCCCACCACACGGGAGCATTCATGGCGTCGACCGTCCCTCGAGCCGGGCCACGACCTGTTCGTGGTCGAGGGCGTCGGGCAGTCGGTCGGCCACGTCCAGGGTGTAGCGGACGGCGTCGATGCCGGGCGGCAGGGGACCGCGCAGGTCGGCCGGTGTCAGGGCGGGGAAGCTGGCGTCGACGGCGAGCCCGAGCAGCCGAGGCCGGCCGTAGCGCGCGCCGGCGTACAGATCCGCGTCCGCTGTGCTGTATCCGGCCTTGGCCAACTGCTCGATCACGCCGCGGGAGTCGGCGGCCGCGGCCACCACACGCTCGGCGAGCTCGGGCAGCGACGTGCCGGACGCGTCCTCGACCAGGCGGACCAGGACCAGCGTCAACCGGCCGCCGGGCGGAGGAGCCAGCTGGTCCAGACCGTGGATCTCCACGGTGGAGCCGCCCCGACCCAGCGTCTTGACCTCCACATCCCAGGTGCCGGGCAGGCGGAAGTCGTGGGGCAGCCGGTCGGGCCCGGTCCAGATCTGGGTGGGCCGCAGGAACGCATCGCCGTGCAGGACGTGCTCCAGCACGGTCAACTCTCCGAACAGACCGCGCTGTTCGGAAGTCGCCAGCCGCCCTCCGCGGCCCTGGAACATCTCCCGCCAGGCGTCCAGGGTCTGCCGGCAGGTGTGCGCGGGAGTGCTGCCGTCTTCGGCCAGGCGCTGCAGGACCTCGCTGACCACGTCGTCGAAGAGGTCGCCCAGGTCCATGCGGTGGCATACCAGGTCCGCGTAGTGCTGCACCCGGCCCTCGACCCGCAGACTCTCCCGCTTGAGCCGCACGTGCGCCGAGCGCAGGTCCTCGTGGACCTCCTCCGGGCGGGCGACGGGCAGCAGCAGATGGCGATCCCCCCGCGCGTCCAGCCCCACCTGCACCTCGCCCGCCGTCACGGCCAGGCCGATCGGCGCCATCGTCATGTGCTCGCCGGCTATCCGCCTCGCCCCCACCACCGGCCAGGTGAACCGCAGCTCGCGCCGCCAGTCGGTGTCCGCGCCGCTCATGCGTCGTCCGCCTCGTCGTCGAGGGCGTTGGCCTGGTCGTCGTACTCCGCGTCGTCGACCGCCTGGTGGTCGACGCCCACCTGCACGTACCGGTTGGCGACCTTGTCCTTGGAGTTGCCGGGGAAGACGAAGGCGGCGCCGACGACGTGCTCGACGGCCTGAAGCGGCCGACGAGTGTCCCGGTTGGCCTCGTCGGGCGGGGAGTCCTTGGCGATCGGATACAGAAGCAGCAGACCCCGATCCTGAAAGTCCGGGTGGTCGTTGCGCAGCGCCACCAGGCCCTCCTCGGACCGGCGCCGTGCCTCGGCCGCGGGCACGTCCATGTCGACGACCCGGTGCTCCTTCGTCATCAGCGTCTTGATGTCGGCCTTCGCACCGCCGCTGTCCTTCAACTTGGACCGGTTGATGGTGCCGACCCGCACCCGCTCGTCGAACTCCACCACGTGCCGGGCGTCTGCGGCGGGGCCGCCCATGACGGCGACGGTCCAACTGAGCAGGCTCTGCGGCGAACGCCGGTTCTCGGTCTCAATGTAGGCGCGGATCAGACGCGGCTCGAGGTCCGGCGAGTCCTCGTGCACCCGATAGTTCTCCAGGAAGTGCAGGAGGTGACGCACGTCCACGTCGCGCAAAAGCACCTCCCCGGTGCCGCGGTCGTCCAGCGCCGCGCCGTCGCGCAGCGCGTCGCCGACCAGGGTGCGAGCCGCGCGCAGGTTGCCGGCCAGCCACTCCCGCTCGTCCTCGGGGAAGTAGCGGGTCTGCACCCGGCGGCCGCCGTAGGAGGCGTACGCCGTCCGGGCCCGCCCCATCTTCGCCGTCACGTTCAGCACCGGATGCGTGCGGATGCGCACCCCCACCTCGCCGGGCGGGATGTCGTCCTCCTCATAACGCCTGATGTCCAGGCGGATTTCGTGCTCGACCGTCGCCAGATGCCGGAAGTACTCCTTGAGCTGCTGCGTCATCCAGATTCGGGGCAGGTCCTCGTAGCCGGGACGGAACCCGAACCATCGGCCCATCTGCAGCAGCGTGTCGTAGGTGCGGGCCGAACGGACGAAGAAGCTCACCACCAGCCCCTCGAGCGTCAAGCCCCGCGAGAGGGTGTTGCCACCCACCGCAATCGCCACCACCGGCTCGGGCCGGGAGTAGTCCAACCGGTCGCGGCTGCGGTGGTTGTCGAGGACCACATCAGTCTGCGCCACGATGCCGGGCAGGTGCTCGCGCAGATCGTCGAAGGGGACGAAACGATTGCCGAACTGAGCGGCGGGAACCTTGCGGCTCTCCTCCTCCCACTGCTGGCGCAACCGTCCCACCACCTCCTCGTCGTCCTGCTCCAAGGCGTCGACCATGGCCTGGCGCATCCGCTCCAGCGGCTCCCGGTAGGCCTCGTGCACCACCGTCTGCATGCTGGGATGCACGAGCATGGTGGAGTGCTCGTGGTCCCCGCGGCAGCGGCGGGCCGCGGTCGCCAGCCAGAAGTAGTGCACCGCCGCGGTCAGTTCGTCGGTCATGGTCGGGACGAAGCCGGCGGTGTCTGCCCGCCGGCGCGGCCGCAGCCGGTCGACCGTGGCGGCGGGAACGATGCGGATCATGTCGTGGCCGTCGAGATCACTGCCCGTCGCCTCGCCCTCCACCGCCTCCCGGCCGAAGATCTTCTCGGCGCCGAAGTACCCGTCCGGCTGGGGCAGGCTGAGGATGAACGTCTCCGGGTACAGATCACCGGCCGAGGGGTCGATGAGCACGTTGGCGAAGGGGGTGGCGGTGTAGCCCAGGTAGGTCCGCTTGTCGAACAGGTCGAGCAACTGGCGGATCTGCGGATTGATGATGGGGGTGTCCACGCTCGCCTGGTCGGCCTCGTCGTCGATGATCAGCACCGGCAGGTCGGCGAACGTCCCGGCCTTGACCGCAGGCCTGAGCCACTCGATCAACCGCTGCAGCCGTTTGTGGTTCTTCTTCACCACGCACAGGGTCACCCCGGTGCCGCTTTGATGCAGATACGCGGCCGCCTTGGAGTTCTGCTCCTCGAAGTCCGCCTCCGCGGACGTCAGGGTGAACCACCCGTCGTCCTTGCGGGCCAACAGCTGCTCGGCCAACCGCTCCTGGGTCTGCCGGCGCAACCCGTTGTGAATGCCGGACAACACGATGATCAACCGGTACCCCACGTCGGCCGCCTTCGCGATCACCGCCGTGTAGTTCGTCGTCTTGCCCGACTGCACGTGACCGACAACCAGGCCCTTCGTCAAGAACGTCGCGTGCGAAGGGTCGTTGGTGTACGCGATGATCTTCGAGGAGGCCTCGTCCAGCACCTCCAGGCGATCCGTGGGCCAGCCGTCCTGTCGCAGAAACTCGGCGTACGGCACCCAATAGGGATCGTCAGCCAACGGCCCCGGATACCAGGGCTTCATCCCTGGCGCGGCAAGGATCTTCGGCGGGTAACCCACCCGGACCGATTCCGCACGCCTTTGGAACTCCCGGACGTAGCCCTCGATCTCGTCCGGGTCGAACCGATTCTGGAACTTGAGCACCGTCTGCTCCAGACCATTGCGCTGAGCCTGAGCTGCAAAGACGTCGAAGAAGTCATCCACGGACCCGACTTTAGGGCAACCTACTGACATGCAGGCGCACTTGGGGCACTCCAGGCACTCGGGGCGTTTCCCGAACAGGACGGCGCCCGGGTCGGTACGTTCCATGCGCCGTGGCATCCGTCCGGGCCGTGGACGCATGGACTTGTGACTGCCACACGACTGTCATGGCGACAGAGCTGGCTGAGCCGGAGCGGAAGGTCGAGAACCCACCTCCTGCACTGCAGAAAGTCCGCAGACGGCCTGCTGTGCTCGCTCGATGAGTGGACGTCCCCTAGGCGTCCCCCGACAACCTCAACTGCACGCACAACTGCAGGCCACAGGTGATGGGCGGAGCCCGCTGTAAATCTGCTGGCTCAACCTTGCCTGCGCGCGACTCGTTGTCCTGGTCTTTGTCCAGTCCACCGACGAACGCCACCGTTCATCGCCGTACGCTCACCCCGCTTGACCTGCCACGCGAACCTCCACGAACGCCCCCGGACGACCGCGCGGACAGTTGGAAAGCGTGCACGCCGACACAGCACCGGAGACCGGGTAGCGAATCTGCAGCCAACAGGGACGCCGCCACCCCTTAGCCGCAGGTCAGTAAAGGCAGCTAGGGCCAGAGCACCCAAGCTTCGCGGTTGCTGACAGCACATCCAGTTGCCCGGTTCGGATACGGCGAAGGCAGCAAAGCATCGATCAAGCAGGATGAGGACGGGGCAGCCCTGGTGAAGGGCCACCCCGACCTGACGATCTAAGCAGTGCGCTTCATGTGCGCCAAGACTCCCATGCCCACACTGAACGCAGCCGCAAAGGCGCTGCCACTGCCGGCAAGGGCTGCCAGAGGGCCGCCGTCCAGCGCCATCACGGCGATGACGGCGACGAGAGCCACAACGGCCGAGCCGAGGGCGACGATCGTGACGTCCCGGGCCGGGTGGTTGCACGTCTGATGGGCCGAGTTGGTCGACACCGTTCCTCCATTGACTTGTTCACTCGTTGGCTGAATGCGGGCACACCTCACCTAGGTGAGTGGTGCCAATCAGCCGTGCGCAACGGGCTATGGAGCCCGCAACCAGCGATGCGCTGGTAGAAACGCACCTAACGAGGACGTCAATGAAGCCTCCGGACAGGTAGACAACAGATGGGTGCGCGGCATCCTATCTGAATGGCAACTGCCTGGCAGCGACATGTAGTTGACAGGTCAAGCGCCTGTGCAGTTCGGAGCTGTCAAGCGACGTACCTTGTCGCACAGTGAGGCTGGGCATGAGGAGCCGTTGAAGCATTGTCCGTACACAGCCCCCGGTGGGCGGTAGCCGTGCTCCCTGCGCCAGGTCCAAGCCGCCGACTGATGCGGTACAGCAGCGAAGTACAGCAACCACAGCGACCGCAGCTGACCGCTACCAGCCCCAGGCAACCGACCGACCAGCCCAACAGACCTCAGCGACCGCCCCGCCGGTAGTTCGGGACGAAGAGGTCATTCGTCGGCCTGTGTGAGGGCCTCGCTCGATCCGCTGCCACGGGACGGCCTGCAGCGTCGGTGCTGTGGAGGCTCCGCCTTGTTCCGAAAATCGAACATGTGATCTAGTTGAGTGTATGGACTCCTCGATTCCCGATGACCTAATACGCATGCAGCGGGAGTGGAGCGCGACCTACGCGCAGCTTGCCCAGCAGCCGGGCCGCACTGCACTGCGCCGCCGATTGCTGGCCCTCTCCGTGGCTCTGGCGCGGCATCCGCTGAGCCCTGCCGAGCGGGCCGAGCTACGGCAGCGTGCTCGTCCGGATGGGACCGGGCGGTGAGTCTCACTGAGCGCCAGGCGCAGATCCTTCGCTGCATCAGAGAGGCGACAGCCGAAACGGGGGAGTGCCCCACCCTCGAAGAGATCGGGGCCAAGGTGGGGCTCGCGAGCAAGTCGGCGGTGCACTACCAGCTGAAGCGCCTCGAAGCGCTTGGGGTCATCGCCCGTGCTGGCGCTGGCGCTCGGGTATACCGGCTCGCCTGAGCCTCGACTCCGTTCTGCAGGGCGGCCCGTGTGGGCTCAATTGCGGTCTCGGTTGGCCCGACATCCGCAGTGATCCAGATCCGTCCGAAGGTGTCCAGTGAGCCAGTTGGCCTGGGCTTTCGTGGGTCCGGCGAACGGTCCTGGATGGCGCCGGAACAAGATCCGACAACTCGTAATGCGTAGGCCAAGGCTTCTCGGTGGTGCCGTAGTCCTCACGCGCGCTCACCGGCCTTGTTGCGTGGCGACGACATCAGGGCGCATCGGCGGGACTGGCCCGTCTGAAGCACAGCCCAGGCACGATGAACGGCATGGCGATTGATGAAGACAGGCAAGCAGCGCTGTGCCTTGCTGAGCAGACTCACGAGTTAGGGCGGGCGTACGGGCTGGAACCCGTGCGCAGGGTACTGCGGCGTGTCACCCGCGGGCGGCTCGGCCGGCAACGAGGCTGGCCCAGCGTCCCCAGCTTGGACACTCCGTGGCAGGACACGATCTCCACCACGCGCACGGGTTGGCGTCAGCGTGCGGCGAAGCTGCACGGTGAGGTCATATTCGCCGTGGACTACAAGATCTGCCGACGCTGCCGGATCGGATGGGTTGAGGAACCGCACGCTGATCCGGACTATCAGCGATGCGGACTCGCCAAGGCAGGCTTGGCCGCACTCCGCGCCGACCACCCCAAAGTGGTGTGGCACACACTCGGCGGGCACTTTGTCAGCGCGCAGGCGTTCTGGAAGTCCGTCGGCGCTGATGTACCCGGCGGCTATCAACGGCGTCCTCCATGCTCACACGGAGGAGAGTGGTGAGACTCGATGTACTACGCCCGTGGGCCATGTGTGGGCCAGTAGAGCGGCTCCCGGGGCTCGTTCGCCTTCCACAGCAGGTCAGAGCGCTGCACCGTCGGGTTGCGCGACGCTCTTGAAAACCGTCGTGGCAGCGATGTCACCGTGGGTTCAAATCCCACACCCTCCGCAGCTCAGCTCAGCTCAGCTCAGCTCAGTGAAACGGCCCCTGACCAGGGAGATTGGTCGGGGGCCGTTGCCGTGCCCGCGTGCGGGATCGTCCGGCGGACCCCGTGGCTCCGCGGCCGATCGGGCACGAGAGGGTCGCGGTCCGACCGGGTGCGACGCCTATGAGGGTCATCGCCGCGAAGGTGAGGTCATCGGCACGACGCACCGCGCGCCGCGAGAGGCTGCCCGGCTGATCGCGGAGGGCGTCGGGGTGTGAGGTCGTGAGGTCGGTGGCGCGATCTGCCGGTCGGCTGTCCCGGGCCTCCCTCCCTACTGGTTCCCGTCTCGGGCTTTCCTGCCTCCGTTGCGGCGCTGACCAGTTGATGCGGAGACGCGGCGCGGGGCCGGACGGGGGTGCCGCGTGCTGTCGGAATCCGCCCTGTCGTGGCCGATCGAATGAGAGCATCATCGTGTAATCGCGATGAGGCTCTACGTGATCTGCTCGTAGGGTCCGTGTGGGCATGCCCTGAGCCAGGAACGCCCGTGGATCAACCCTCCCCCTGTGGTCTTGTGACGGGGTCTCGTCGTCTGCGTCGAGCTTGGGGTCCACGAATGGATTGGCTTCACTCCGGTTGGTTCACTCAAGGCGTCTTACCCGGCGGCTTATGCGCGTTGATCGCCTGGGTCTGCCTGGTCGACCGCTTCGACGGCAGGGGGCGCCTGTTGGGCAGCTGGCGATCCGGGGCGTTAGCGGTCACGGTGGCTCTGATCATGGCCCTGGTGGCCGTGGTGACCACGGCGTTTCTGCTGCCCAACGCGTCCCACGTCCCACCGGCGGCGGTGGCGCTCGTGGGAGCCGGTGTCTCCCGGCGCGGTCGTCGGCAGCAGGAGACGGTGACGCCTCTCACCGCCTTTCTGAGCCTGGGCGTGACCCGTCTCCTGGCCCGTCTGGAAGAGCGCCTGGACGCCGACCGCGCCGACTGGTGCGACGACATGATGCAGGGCTTCAAAAACCACTGGCAGATGCAGATCTTCGCCGACAGCGTCCAACGCCACCTCACCGCTCGCGCCCGCGACGACAAGCGCAAGCTGAAGGCCGTGGATGAACGCTATGAAGAGGTCACCGCAGCCTTCGCCCACCTCACGGATGTGGAGACGGGCCTGGATGAAGCCTGCCGGGAGAACGTCACCGGTCTGCTGGGCCCCCGCCCCCGCACTCTGGCGGAGACCCGGCTGAGCAGGAGGGCCTTCGGCGAGGCGGAGGAGCGCTGCAAACTGCTCCTGCGGCTGGCGCATGAGCACGGCAGGCGCACCGACGACCGCAGTCTGCGGAAGCTGAAGGATCGGGACAGCTATACGGCCGGCCGCAACGTGCCTGGCCGGCAGCGCACATCGCAGCGCGCCCGATGGTGGGGCAGACGTGAGAGCAGCAGCCAGGCCCGTTAGCGGTGTGAAGGTGCGAAGCCGCAGTGAAGCGGGGAAGCGTCACCGTTGTCCTCGTACCCTGCGGCTTGGGAAGGCAGGGGCTGCGAAGGATCAAAGAACTTGATCTCCACGCTTGCGCCCAGGGCAGCGGCGGCCGACGCCAGGGAACGCATCGTCAGATTCGCGTCGCCGGAGAGGATCTGGCTGACGCGGCCTGGACTGACACCCATCTGCTTGGCCAGATCGCTGCGGGAGATTCCCCGCTCCGCCAGCAGACCGGCCAGCGAGGTGGCCGCGTGTCGGGCCAGCCGGGCGCCTGCTGTCTCGGCGGAGCTCTCGTCACTTGCGAACCAGGTCATGCGAACCCCCAAGTAGCTGTGAGACACGTAGAGTTGTCTCCCGGACAGCATGCCACCTTTAGCCCTAGCTAAAAACAGGGTTTCAGGTAAAACACCGTCAGGACTGGGTGGTTCAGCCCTTGAGCTGGGCCCGTGACCTGCGGAATCCAAGGGAACGGCGAGTTCCGGCCACCTCGGTGGATTCACCCGCTGTGTTGCGCTCACTGGCGGGCCGGGCCGGTACCCCGCGCGGGCGGCGGCCTCCGGGCAGCATGATCACGGACCTCATTCGATCCCATGCTCCCCGGAGACCGGACCTGTGTGGCCTGTGCGGTCATCGCGGCCACTGCCGGGTTCAGGCCGGGGCGACCGGCTCCTGGAGCTCGGTCACCCACTGCTCGGGGCTCCCCGTGCACTCGAGGTAGAGCTCCCGGTTGTCACCGGAAGAGCGGTACCCGTTGGCGTCGATCCAGCGGGCCAGGCTCTGGACGGTGGGCATGACTCCGGCCATGGAGCCGCGGTACACGATGGTGGCGGCAGCCTCGATCCTGGGCAGGTCCACGATCGCGAAGTCGTAGCCGTCCTGGGGCTCCGCCGAGACCGTTACGCCGGCGTGGACGATGATCGTGTCGTCACCGTCCGGGGAGTCCTCGTAGTAGGCGATGTTCGGTCCCGCCGGGGCCACGCCCGCGTCGGTCAGCCGGCGGCACAGTTGCTCGTAGAGCGGCTGGATGACCGGCCCGATGTCCTCGGGGCCGAAGCTCGCGGCGGTGCCGGTCAGCTCGGCCACCCGGACTGCCGGGATGGGCTTGATCACGACGTCGTCGGCAGACATGCGTCCCTCACTCTCGATCGTCCGGAGCCTCGTCTCGACCCGGGCCAGCCGTGTCGCGTCAGCGGCGATGGTCGCCTCGAGCTCGGCCTGCCTCAGCCTGAGCATCCCGCGCAGCTGCTCGGCGCTCACCTGCTCGTCCAGGATCGTCTGCACCTGCTGAAGGGTGAAGCCGAGGTCCTTCAGGGCGATGATGCGGTTGAGCCGGGCGAGCTGGCCGGCTTCGTAGAAGCGGTAACTGCTCACCGGGTCGACGTGGGCAGGACGCAGCAGTCCGATCGCGTCGTAGTGACGCAGCATGCGGACCGATACGCGGCCGTGTTTGGCGAAGTCTCCGATGTTGAACATGACGTCTCCCAGTGCAGGGCCTCACACGGTGTCATGGTCAAGGGGTCTCGACAGGATGTGGCGGGCCGCCGAGGCGATGGTGGCACCGGACTCGCGTTCCGTGAGGCCGGTGTGGACGGCCGCCTCGGTCAGCGCCGCAGCCAGCTCCGGGCCGTACCCGGTCTCGTACGCCCGGCAGGCCGCCCAGAACAGCCGGACGTTCCGCTGTCCGGACCGTGACTGGCTGACGAAACGCAGCAGTGCGGCCGCCTGGCGCAGCGGCGCGTCATGGCCGGCGCGCGCTTCCGGAGTGTGGTGGGTGCGTGCGGGCGGTGTGAGCAGGCGGAGCAGCGCGGGCGGGGCGGCGGCGGGTTCGGCGGGGCCCGGGGCGAGGCGGTAGACGCCGCGACTGCTGTACGAGCCCGGGCCGACGAGGTATCCGCCGGCGCCGCGTACGTCGATGCCGGGGGACAGGCGCCCGACCGAGTTCGGTACGGGGCTGCCGGGAGGGCAGGTCAGCCAGAGGTGCCGGCCGCCGCTGGGGGTGAGGACAGTGACCGTGGGCGGGATGGCGAAGCCGTGGTCGCGGGCGAGCTGTGCCAGGGTGGCGAGGCTGTCCGTGTCGTTCTTCACGTCCAGGTCCAGGCCGACGAGGTGGTGCGGGGCGCGTCCGCAGGCGATGCCGTAGCCGGTGGCCCAGGGCGCGGCGTCGAACAGCGCCAGGATCCGCGCGGGGTCGGTCGTCGCGTCGTGGATGCCGTGTCCCGCCCGGCCGCACTCCCCCTGGCACCGCGCGGGCTCGAGGTCCGCGTGGTGCGGAGAGCGGACGGCGGGCAGTTTGCCGCGGGTCAGCGGGATGACGGGCAGACCGCGGGCCGCCGCGACCAGGGCGTGGCGGCGGGCGTCGGCTGCGTGCCCCCGTACACGGGGCCGGGGAGTGGCGGAGAAGGCCATACACCTATTTTCGTGCAAATGTTCGAATTCTGAAAGGGGGCCGACCGGGCTCCCTCTCCCGGTGTCCGGCCCCGCCCCGAGGTCGCGCGCGGGCCCGTTCCCGGCCTTGACAGCCGCGATACATCTGACGGACAGTCAGGAATCTCGCCACGATGCGGCTCGGTATGCGAAGGGGGCGGCGGTGCCGGACGAGGATTTCGACCAGGACTTCTACGAGCGGATCAAGGCGTACGAGGGGCGGGCCGCCGTGACCGGCGGGGAGGGGAAGGACCCGGTCAACGAGCCGATGATCAGGCATTGGTGCGAGGCGATGGGAGACACCGGCACCGGGTACCCCGCCGTCGCGCCACCGACGATGCTCCAGGTGTGGACCATGGGCGGGCTGTCCGGTCACACGGGCCGCTCGGCGGCGTACGACGAGCTGTTCGCCCTGCTCGACGGGGCCGGGTTCACCTCGGTCGTCGCCACGGACTGCGAGCAGGAGTATCTGCGGCCGCTCCGGCCGGGCGAGCGGGTCACGTTCGATGCCGTCGTCGAGTCGGTATCGCCGCGGAAGGCGACGAAGCTGGGGACCGGACACTTCGTCACGACCAGGATGGACGTCAGGTCGGAGGGCGGACTCGCGGGCACCCATCGCTTCCGCATTCTCAAATACGCCCCCGCGAGGCGGACATCGAAGGACCGGCGACCCCGTCCGGTGATCAACCGCGACAACGCCGGGTTCTGGGAAGGAGTAGCGCGCCACTGGCTGCTCATCCAGCGATGCGGGGGTTGCGCGACCCTCCGGTTCCCCTGGCTGCCCGGCTGCAACAGCTGCGGCTCAGCGGAGTGGGAGACCGTCGAGGCCTCCGGGGCGGGCACCGTCTACTCCTATGTCGTCATGCACCACCCGCAGTTCCCGGCTTTCAGCGCGTCCGATGACGCCTCCCCCGGTCGGGCCGCGCCCTATGCGGTCGGACTGATCCAACTGGCCGAGGGCGTACGGGTGATCAGCAACATCACCGGGGTGCCGCACGACAAGGTACGGATCGGGATGCCGGTGGAACTGGAATTTCTCGGCGTGGACGAGGAATTGACGCTGCCCGTCTTCCGGTCGGCCGACCACGGCGAGGGAGGAAGAGGCTGATGGACGTCGTATCCACGGGCCCGGCCGCTCACCAGGGGGCCGTATGAGAAGCGGAATGGATGGAACACCCGTCGGCGCCCCAGCGGGGTTCCCCACCGGAATCAGCGTCGGCGACGAACTCGCGCCGCTCACGATCCCGGTCACCCGGACGCTCATCGTCTCCGGAGCGGTGGCCTCCCGCGACTTCCAGGATGTGCACCACGACACGGAGGCTGCACGGGCGAAGGGCTCACCGGACATCTTCATGAACATTCTGACCACCAATGGTCTGGTCGGCCGCTACATCACCGAACGCCTGGGCCCGCACGCACAGCTCCGCAAGGTCGCCATCCGGCTCGGTGCCCCCAACCATCCCGGTGACACGATGGTGTTGAGCGGAAGAGTCACCGCCGTCGACGGCGGAACGGCCGATGTGTACGTGCTGGGCTCCAATGACCTCGGCCACCATGTCACCGGCACGGTCAGGGTCACGTTCGGCCCCGGGAGGGAGCCGTATGAGCATCCGCAGCCGTGACATCCTGGGCGGCCGGGCGGCCATCGTCGGCATCGGCGCCACCGAGTTCTCCAAGAACTCCGGCCGCAGCGAGCTGAAGCTGGCGGTCGAGGCCGTTCGAGCAGCGCTCGATGACGCCGGGCTGACGCCTGCCGACGTCGACGGCATGGTCACGTTCACCATGGACACCAGCCCGGAGATCACCGTCGCGCAGGCGTCCGGCATCGGCGAGCTGTCCTTCTTCTCCCGGGTCCACTACGGCGGCGGTGCCGCCTGCGCCACCATTCAGCAGGCTGCCCTGGCCGTCGCGTCCGGCGTCGCCGAAGTCGTCGTCTGCTATCGCGCCTTCAACGAACGGTCCGGCCGCCGCTTCGGCTCCGGGGTGCAGCACCGCGAGCCCTCGGCGGAGGGCGCGTCCCTCGGCTGGTCCCTCCCCTTCGGCCTGCTCACCCCCGCTTCCTGGGTCGCCATCGCCGCGCAGCGCTACCTCCACACCTATGGGCTCTCCCCCGGGGTGTTCGGGCATGTAGCCGTCACCGACCGCCGATACGCCGCCCGTAACCCCGCCGCGTACTTCCACCGGAAGCCGATCACGCTCGCCGATCACGCCGCATCGCGCTGGATCGTCGAGCCGCTGCGCCTTCTCGACTGCTGCCAGGAGACCGACGGCGGCCAGGCGGTCGTGGTGACCTCGCCCGAGCGTGCCCGCGATCTGCCGAACCCGCCCGCGGTGATCATCGCGGCGGCGCAGGGCGCGGGCCGCGCCCAGGAGCAGATGACCAGCTTCTACCGTGACGATCTGACCGGACTTCCGGAGATGGGCGTGGTGGCCCGTCAGCTGTGGCGCACCAGTGGGCTGGCGCCCGGCGACATCGACGTGGGGATTCTCTACGACCACTTCACTCCGTTCGTGCTGATGCAGTTGGAGGAGTTCGGCTTCTGCGGGCCGGGGGAGGGCGCCGACTTCGTCGCCGCGGACGCACTGCCGCTGAATACCCATGGCGGCCAGCTCGGTGAGGCGTATCTGCACGGGATGAACGGCATAGCCGAGGCCGTTCGGCAACTGCGCGGCAGCTCGGTGAACCAGATGTCCGGAGCCTCGCGTGCCCTGGTGACGGCCGGAACCGGCGTTCCGACATCCGGGCTGATCCTTGGTACAGACGGCTGACCTTGGCCCCCCGGGTGGCGTGTCAGGCGTTGCTTCAAGTTGCGCGCGCCGTTCACTCGCCCTATGGAACGACGAAAGAAGATCATTCAATATGTGATCGCGCTGCTGGCGGCGACGGCCGCGATCGTCGGAGGACTGTTCACCGGACCCAGCGCGTTCGCCGTGAACCCCAAGGACGGCTCCGACGTCGACCCGCTGACGCAGGGGGCCGAGGTCTTCACCGGTCTGGCCTTCGACACCTGTGAGGCGCCTCCGCTCGGTTCCATGAACGCCTGGCGGAAGTCCCACTACCGGGCCGTCGGCGTCTACTTCGGCGGTCGTGGCCGAGCCTGCAAGCAGCAGCCCAACCTGGACCGGAACTGGGTGCGGAGCGTGTACGACTCGGGCTGGAGCGTCCTGCCGATCTACGTCGGATCGCAGTCGCCCTGCGTCCACAGCGAGAACAAGAAGCAGGTGACCATCAGCGGAGACCCCGTGAGCCTGGGCGTCGAGGAGGGCATGGATGCCGTGGAGCGCGCGGCCGAGCACGGTATGGCGGAGGGCAGCGCGCTCTATCTGGACATGGAGGCCTATGACCAGTACGACACCGAATGCGCCGAGACCACCCTCGAGTTCATCCGCGCCTGGAGCGACGAGGTCCGCAGCCAGGGCTACTTGGCCGGCTTCTACTCCAGCTCCACCTCGGGCGTGCAGCACCTCGCGACGGCACGGCAGCTCGGGGTGTCGGACCTTCCGGACGTGGTCTGGTTCGCCCGCTGGGACGTGTCACCGTCGTTGTACGGGGAGCCGGTGCTGGACCAGGAAGCGTGGTCCCCGCACCGTCGCATTCACCAGTACAAGGGAAATGTCACCGAGGAGTACGGCGGCGTGACCATGAAGATCGACCGCAACCTGGTGGACGCCCCCGTCGCGGTCGTCGAATGACGCCGGAGCGGCACACGTACCCGCACGCGAACAGCAGGGGCACCGGCGGCACGCGATGCCGGAGCCGAACCCGCGTCGCGGACCCTGACCCAAGACCGACACCCCCTCCACCTGTGGGAGGTGGGGCCGGCACCGCCACTACAACCTGAGGCGGACCCCTCTTCGGCACCTCCGGCCGATCCGCGTAGACCCCTTGCGCTCCTAGCGTTATGCGCATGACCACGCCTGTCTGCACCAGCGCATCCGCTGCAGTGTTTCCGTCGTTCTCGTCGTACGTACGAGCACGGGGGCCGGTGCTGCTGCGCACCGCCCGCTCGCTGACCGCGAACCCGTGCGATGCCGAGGACCTGTTGCAGACCGCGCTGACGAAGACGTATCTGGCCTGGGAGCGGATCGAGGACCACCGGGCGCTCGACGGTTACGTACGGCGGGCGCTGGTGAACACCCGGACGTCGCAGTGGCGCAAGCGCAAGGTCGACGAGTTCGCCTGTGATGAGCTCCCCGAGCGTGAGACCACCCCCGCGCCGGACCCGGCCGAGCAGCAGGTGCTGCGCGACGCGATGTGGCGGGCGGTCGTCCGCCTTCCCGACCGGCAGCGGGCGATGGTCGTCCTCCGGTACTACGAGGACCTGAGCGAGGTGCAGACCGCCGAGCTGCTCGGCGTCTCGGTCGGCACGGTCAAGAGCGCGGTCTCCCGTGCCCTGTCCAAGCTGCGGGAAGACCCCGAACTGAGCCGCGCCGCCTGAGACGGAAATTCTCCGGACGAGGGCCCGGAAGGGAGGGGGCCCGTCCGTCCCCGGCGCTTCCCGAGCCCCGCTGTCGCATGGCGGAGGCATTTCCGAATTTCACGGTCGGCGGCACCTGGACTTCGTCGGCACGGGCTGATACAGGCGGTGGAAGCTTCGCCGCCGGGTAGTGACATACCCAGTGGTATGGCCGCAGAATCGCGGGCAGTGAGGGTCCGGGGGGTGTCCCCGGGAAACACCGTTCCCTCGCACAACCGCCTTCGGGAGGCCCCGGTGCTGAGCACGATGCAGGACGTACCGCTGACAGTGAGCCGTATCCTGCGACACGGATCGACTGTCCACTCCGGGTCGTATGTCACGACCTGGACCGGGGATGGCGCACCTGAGCGCCGCAGTTTCGGCGAGACGGGTGCCCGCGCCGCGCAGCTGGCGCACGCGCTCCGCGACGAGCTGGGCGTGGCCGGTGACGACCGGGTCGCCACGCTCATGTGGAACAACGCAGTCCACCTCGAGGCCTACCTCGCCATCCCTTCCATGGGCGCCGTTCTGCACACCCTGAACCTCCGGCTCCCCACGGACCAGCTCGCTTGGATCGTCAACCACGCCGCCGACCGCGTGATCATCGTCGACGGCAGCCTGCTGCCGCTGCTCGCCCCGCTCCTGCCTCAGCTGGAGCCGGTTGAGCACGTGGTCGTCTCCGGCTCCGGTGACCGCTCCGTCCTGGACGGCAGCGGCGTGCGCGTCCATGACTACGAGGAGCTGATCGCAGGGCGTCCCGCGGACTTCGACTGGCCGGAGCTGGATGAACGCCGGGCCGCCGCCCTCTGTTACACCTCCGGCACCACCGGTGACCCCAAGGGCGTCGTCTACAGCCACCGTTCGATCTATCTGCACTCGATGCAGGTCAACAGCGCCGAGTCCTTCGCGATCACATCGGGCGACATCACCCTCCCCGTCGTACCGATGTTCCACGTCAACGCCTGGGGCCTGCCGCACGCCGCCTTCATGGCCGGCACCTCCCTGCTGATGCCCGACCGCTTCCTGCAGCCCGAGCCGCTCGCCGAGATGATCGAGACGGTACGGCCCACCATCGCCGCCGCTGTGCCCACCATCTGGAGCGGTCTGCTCGCCGAACTCGACTCCAAGCAGCGCGATGTGCAGTGTCTGCGCACTGTGGTCATCGGCGGATCGGCCTGCCCGCCGACCCTGATGAAGGCGTTCGAGGAGCGGCACGGCATCCGGGTCCTGCACGCCTGGGGCATGACGGAGACCTCGCCGCTTGGCACCGTCTCCCATCCGCCGGCCGGGGTCACCGAGGAGGAGGCGTGGACGTACCGCTGCAGCCAGGGCCGCTTCCCCGCTTCCGTCGAGGCCCGGCTGGCGGGACCCGGCGGCGAATTCCTGCCCTGGGACGGTGAGTCGGCCGGGGAGCTGGAGGTGCGCGGCCCGTGGATCGCGGGGGCGTACTACGGCGGGGTAGCCGATGAGCCGATCCGTCCCGAGGACAAGTTCAGTGAGGACGGCTGGCTGCGCACCGGCGACGTGGGCACGATCACCCCGGACGGCTACCTCACCCTCACCGACCGGGCGAAGGACGTCATCAAGTCCGGCGGCGAGTGGATCTCCTCGGTTCTGTTGGAGAACGAGCTGATGAGCCACCCGGAGGTCGCCGAGGCGGCGGTGGTCGCCGTACCCGATGACAAGTGGGGCGAACGGCCGCTCGCCACCGTCGTACTGAAGGAAGGCGCGACCGCCGACTACGAGTCGCTCAAGGCCTACCTCGCCGGCCGGATCGCCCGCTGGCAGGTGCCCGAGCGCTGGGCGGTCATCCCGGCCGTGCCGAAGACCAGCGTCGGCAAGTTCGACAAGAAGGTGCTGCGCCGTCAGTACGCGGACGGGGAGCTGGACATCACCGAGCTGTGAGGCGACCCGGCCGGGGCGGTGAGCACCGCCCCGGCCGGGGGCCTTCAGTTCGCGCCGATCTTCGCCAGCAGGTCCACGATCCGGCTCTGCACCTCGGCGCTCGTCGAGCGCTCCGCGAGGAACAGCACCGTCTCGCCGGAGGTGAGCCGGGGGAGCTCCGCGGGGTCCATGTCGGCGGAGGTGTAGACGACGAGCGGCGTGCGGTTGAGCAGGCCGTTCGCCCGCAGCCAGTCGACGATCCCGGCACGGCGGCGACGTACCTGCATCAGGTCCATCACCACCAGATTCGGCCGCATCTGGGTGGCCAGGGTCACCGCGTCCGCGTCGGCGGCCGCGCGTGCGACCTGCATCCCGCGCCGCTCCAGCGTCGCCGAGAGTGCGCCGGCGATGGCGTCGTGCGCCTCGATCAGCAGGACGCGCGACGGGTGCTGCTCGCTGTCGCGCGGGGCGAGGGCCTTGAGCAGTACGGCCGGGTCGGCGCCGTACGCAGCCTCCCGGGTCGCCTGCCCGAGGCCCGCTGTCACCAGAACCGGCACCTCGGCCGCCACCGCCGCCGTACGCAGCGACTGCAGCGCGGTCCGGGTGATCGGCCCGGTCAGCGGGTCGACGAAGAGCGCCGCCGGGAAGGCCGCGATCTGCGCGTCCACTTCTTCCCTGGAGTGCACGATCACCGGGCGGTAGCCGCGGTCGCTCAGCGCCTGCTGGGTGGAGACGTCCGGCGCGGGCCAGACGAGCAGCCGGCGCGGGTTGTCGAGCGGCTCGGGCGGCAGTTCGTCGTCCCGGGGCGGTGCGCTCTGCGAGTCGGTGACATCGATGGCACCGTTCGGACCGTCCAGCGGCTCGGGGCCCTCGGCTCCCTCGTCGGGCGCGCCTATGGCGTAGGCCCGGCCCTCGGTGCTGTCCAGCAACCGCTGGGGCTGTGGCTGCTGCTGTGCGTCCCGGGGGCGCCCGGTGGGCTCGAGCGCGTCGGCCGGAGTGCGACCCCCGTCCTGCGGCGGGGCGGCGAGCCTGCGCCGTCTGCCGGACCCGGTGGACGGCTGCGCGGGCGATCCGCCCTGCGTCTGCTGGGGTCGCTGCTGATCGGCGATCTGCTGTGCGAAGGGCACGCCTTGGCCGAGCGTCCGCACGCTGATCGCGCGCGACTGGGCAGCTGCCGGGTCGTCGGCCTGTGGTTGCGGTTGCGGCTGGGCTCCCGTTGGTTGGGCTTGGGGCTGTGGTTCGGGCTGTGGCTCGTGCTCGGGCTGGGGCTGTGCGGGGGGCGGCCCGGCAGGACTGTCGTAGGGCTGCGGCTGCTGCCCCGGCATGCCTTCGGCCGGTGCGGCCTGCGGTTGCACCGGCTCCTGTACGTTCCCGGCCGCGTTCTCTCCGGCCCCCGGTGCGGTAGCCCCCGGTGCCGGGGCTCCCTGCGGTGGGGCCGCCTGCGCGCCGCCGCCGGGTGCTTGCGCCTGCTGCTCCTCGGCCGGATCAGGACGGGCTCGACGGCGACCGGTCGGCAGCGGGTGCGCCTGCGGCGGGGTGTGGTCGGCGTCGGGACCGGCGGCTGTGAGGTCGCGGCCGTGCTCGTCGGCCGGCCAGTCGCCCGGCTGGTCCGGGGTGTGGGGCGCGGGCTGGGCCCGGTCGGCTGCGGCGGGCGGAAGCGCGAAGGCTTGCCGCGCCGCGCCCGGTTCGGCGCCGGCAGGCCGGTCCTGACCGGGAACCGACCGCTCGGTGGCATCGGCGAGCGGCCGGCGCACCCTGCGGCTCTGCTGCTGGGCTCCCGTTGGTTGGGCTTGGGGCTGCTGCTCCGGCTGTGCCTGGTGCGGCAGGGCGGAGCCGCCCTCGGAACCGTACGGCTGCGGTTGCTGCGTCTGCCTGCCCTCGGCGGGCGCGGCGGCCGGTACCGGTCCGCTCCCTGGGGGCAGCGCGGGCATGGCTCCGGAGCCGGTGTTGTCCGTAGGAGCTGCGGGGCGGCGGACACGGCGGCCGGTCGGGTCGGCACCTGTCCCCTGCGGGGGCACGGCAGCGCCGTTCACTCCGGGGGCGTACGCCGTGTCCTGGGAGCCGAACGTGTTGTCCGCACCGTGGGTGGCCGCGGCAGGCATGCCCGGCTGCCCGGCCGGCCGCAGCTGTGCCGGGACAGGGCTGAGGCCCTGCTGTCCCCGCTCGTCCGGGGTGGGCCAGCCGGCCTGCTGCCCGGCGTCCGCCCGTGCCGCGGGCAACGCGGGAAGTCCGCGGCCTGCCGGTCCGCCGCCGGTGCTGTCCGTCGGGCCTGGGACGCGGCGGGCCCGGCGCCCGGTCGGTTCGGCGCCGGTCCCCTGCGGCGGCACGGTCGGGCCCGCGCCGTTCGCTCCAGGGGCGTACGCCGTGTCCTGGGGTTCGAACGCGTCGTCGTCCTCGTTCGCCGCCCACGCGTCCCCGGCCGTCGCCAGCGAACCGTAGGACTCCGCCGAGCCTCCGCCATGGCGGGCGCGCCGCGACGGCTTCGGCCCCGAGCCGTGGTCGGCGTCCTCCGGCACCTGGCCCGCCATCAACCCCTCTGTCATGCCGCCGGACGGCACGGGCTCCTCGGCAGGACTGGGGCGCCCGCGGCGCCGCCCGGTCGGCCGGGAGCCGGCTGCTTCCGGAGCCGCTCCCGTTTCCGCGGAGCTGCTCGTGCCCTGCTGACCGCCCTGTGAAGCGTCCTGCGCGGCGGCCGACGGCAGCTCGGGCACCGCGCGGCCCTGCCCGGAACGCCGTCGCGGATCGACAATCGCGGAACGGCGCCCGGCGGTCCGGCCGGCCGAAGCGTCGGCACCGTACGAGCCGTCCTGGTCCGCGGCCGAGCTTCCGTTGCCCGTCTCCGGAGCGTCCGCCGCGGTACCGCCCTGTATGCCCGAGCCGTTCGACTCAGGGTCCGCCCACTGCCCCTGCCCCAATTCCGGGCCCCGGCGCGCGCGGCGCCGGCCGGTCGGGGTCTGTGAATCGCTTGCCTGCGCGGAAACGCCGGCCGCTCCGGCCTCGGCACCCGCTCCGGTGCCGGAGTCTCCGTGCGCCCGCCCGGCGTGCGAAGCGTCGCTCGCGCCCGGCGCATCGGCCGTCCCGCGCGCCCGTTCCTTCGGCACCGGCATCACCGTGGTCGCGTTCTCGCGCTCCCGGTCGGTGGGCTGCCGCTCGGTCACCGGCGCGGCCCCCGCCTCGAGCGGCAACTCGAGTACGTACGCGCTGCCGTTCGTGCCCGGAACCTCATGGGTCTGCAGCACGCCCCCGTGCCGCTGGACGATGCCGCGCACGATCGGCTGGTGTACCGGGTCTCCCCCGGAGTACGGCCCGCGCACCTCGATCCGTACGACCTCACCGCGCTGCGCCGCCGCCACCACGATCGTCGAGTCGCCCGATCCGCCCCCGGCCGGGGCGTTACCGGTGGCATCGACCCCCGCCACGTCCGCGATCAGATGCGCGAGGGCCTGCGCCACCCGGGCCGGGTCCACCTCGGCCTCGATCGGCGGGGCGTGCACGGCGAACTGCGCGCGCCCGGGACCGATGAGCTCGATGGCACCTTCCACACCGTCCGCCACGACCGCGTCGAGCGAGACCGGCTTCCGGTCCAGTCGCTCGTCGCCCATGTCCAGTGCCTGGTAGCTCAGCACGTTGTCGACGAGCGTGGTCATCCGGGCGTAGCCGGCGGTGAGGTAGTGCAGGATCTGGTTGGCCTCCGGCCAGAGCTGCCCGGCGGGATCGGCGGCGAGCGTGCCCAGCTCCGAGCGCAGCTGCTCCAGCGGCCCGCGCAGTGACTCGTCCAGTACGGCCAGCAACTGGGCGTGGCGCTCGGCCAGCGCGTTGTACTTCCGCCGGTCGGTGAAGGTCATCACCGCTCCGACCAGCTGCTCCCCGTCCCGTACGGGCGCGGTCGTCAGGTCGACCGGTACCGCGCGACCGTCCTTCGCCCACAGCGCCTGTCCCCGTACCCGGTGCTTGCGGCCGGAGCGGAGGCTGTCGGCGAGCGGCGACTCGTCGTACGGCAGCGGGGTGCCGTCGGGCCTCGAGTGGTGGATCAGCGGGTGCAGCTCCTGGCCGCCGAGGTCGCTGGCCCGGTAGCCGAGGATCTGCGCGGCGGACGGGTTGACCAGGACGACCTTGCCCTCGGTGTCGACGCCGACGACGCCCTCGGCGGCCGCCCGCAGGATCATCTCGGTCTGGCGCTGCTGGCGGGCGAGCTCGGCCTCGGTGTCGACGGTGCCGCTGAGATCCCGTACGACGAGCATGAGCAGCTCGTCCCCGGTGTAGTGGTGCTCGTACGGGTCGGCGTACGGGGTGCGGCCGTCCTCCAGGTTGGCGCTGGTCACCTCGACGGGGAACTCCGTCCCGTCGGTACGCCGCGCAACCATCCGGGTCGGCTTCGTCCGGCCGTCCTCCCCGTCGCCGTCGGGCCGTCGCATCGAGCCGGGGATGCGCCGGGAGTCGAAGGAGGGCAGCAGGTCGAGGAGACCCCGGCCGACGAGTGCGGTCCCGGGGGCTTCGAAGGTCTCGAGTGCGATGGTGTTGGCGTTGACGACCGTGCCATTGCAGTTCACCAGCAACAGGGCGTCGGGGAGGGCATCGAGTATTGATGCGAGGCGAGCAGCGCCTCGGGATGGCCTGCTGCTCACGACGACCATTCCTCCCTGATCACTGCACCTTGCCGACAGCCCCGGTCATCTTGCCGCGCGCTCCGGGGCGTGTCACTAGAGGGAGTCTACGGGCAGTGGTTACGGGCGCGACGGCGGATGAGGGGAGGGCGGGCGACGACCTTGTGCGACTCGCCGCACGCCCGACATAAGGCGTTCGAGCCTGTGATGGGGTGGGAAACAGGCCCATTCCAGGTCAGGGGACGGGACCGGACCGGTCAGGAAGTGGTGTCCGGGAGCACCGGCCGGAGGTTGTTCCAGCGGTTGATCTCGCAGCCGTTCTTGCGGTCGAAACGGGCGTCCACGGGCCGGCCCGCCCAGCTGCCGGTGACGTGCGCCGTGGCCGGACCGCCATGGATCATCGTGCAGTTGGAGCGCGGGGCGACGGGCGCGAAGGGGTCCTCGCCCCACCGGGTCAACTCGTCGAGCCGGTCGCACGCGGACCGGGCATGTGCGTGCGTGCCGCCCGCGGGGTGGCAGTCGAGGCGGTACGACCCGTCGAAGGAGCGGTTGCCGCTGTCGGTGACGGTGATGGTGAGCCGGTCCTCGCCGGCGGGGGGTACGAGGACTGCCGGGGGCGGGAACTCGTCGCTCGGGGTGATCAGGTCCCTGGGGGTGAGGGTGTCCCTGGGCATGACGTCGTCCGGGACCGGCTCGGTGTCCGCTGCCGGGGCGGGCATGGGGAGCGGCATCTGCAGGGCGCCGGCACCGGTGGCCGGGAGGGCGGCGAAGGCAGCGGCCAGGGAGAACGCGGTGACGGCGAGACGTCGGAGCAGCATCGGGGACTCCTGAGGTGCGGGGCGGGACAGAGGCGGCAGGGGCCGCTGATGCGGCCCGCCATAACTAACGCTCCGGCCGCCGAGGCGTTGCGCAACCTGTCGCGGCCCTCCGGGTGACCGCCGTCCGGGGCAGGGATGACCCGGTCCGTGACCCCGGCCCTGAAACGGGCGGTCTCCGGCCCTGAAACGGAGGGGACCCCGGCGCGACCAGGAAGGGCTTTGCTCCACTGGCAGCGTCCCGGGTACCGTAGGCTGCGATTGGTGACAGCCCGCGCGGCTGTGCCATCATCTGCACACACCACATCGCGTTCGCGCGAGAGTGTTGTGTGGGGAGGCTTCGCCTAGTCTGGTCTATGGCGCCGCACTGCTAATGCGGTTTGGGGTAACCCCCCATCCCGGGTTCAAATCCCGGAGCCTCCGCTCGATCTTCTCGATCATTTGAAGCCCCGGCCCCGACGGCCGGGGCTTCAGCCGTCTTTGGCCGCTTCAAGGGTCGTTTTCGCAGCTCAGAGGGTGGATGGGTAACGGATTTCGTCTCAGGCAGCGGGTCATGTAATGTTGTTCCCGCAACGCCGACCGGCGACAAATCGCCCGGAACGCAAGCGCTCGTAGCTTAACGGATAGAGCACTTGACTACGGATCAAGAGGTTGCAGGTTCGAATCCTGCCGAGCGCGCAGCAGCTCAGAGGCCCCTTCCAGAAATGGAAGGGGCCTTTTGCGTTGGCCTGGAGGCGGCGGTTGACAGCAACCGCTCCTCTTGGTCGAAATGGACGAAAGGTCTGAAAAGCCTGAAGAGGCTGAAAAGGGGGACGGATGTGACGGCGACGGTGGGCGAATGGCGGTGCACGGGGCTGCTCTGGGGGACCGGAGGGCCCGGGCTCGGGTGGTATCGCGCGGGAGCGGGAGCGGGAGCGGGAGCGGGAGTCCGGGCCGGGGCCGGAACCGAGGAGCGTATGAGTCTGCTGTCGCCCGGCAGCCCGCTGGCATGCGTCGCCGACGGCACGCGCGGTTGCACCGGAGTGTGGCGCGGAGGGCATCGGACCCTGTGCCCCGTCGCCGCCACCGTGCCCGTACGCAGCACGAACGCACAGTGCGCGGACTGTGCGCGGCTCGACCGGTCCCGGTCGGTCGCGGCCGACACCCGGGCCGACGACCCGCAGCCCTACGCCGTCTATCTCGCCTACTTCGGGCCCGGTCTGCTCAAGGTGGGGATCACCGCGGCCGCGCGTGGTTCGGCCCGGCTGCTGGAGCAAGGGGCGGTGGCCTTCAGCCGGCTGGGGACGGGGCCGTTGATGGCGGCGCGGCGGACCGAGGAGTTGCTGGGGGCGGCGCTGGGCGTGAAGGACCGGATCCCGTACCGGGAGAAGCGGGCGGTACGGGCGGTGCTGCCGCCGGTGGGAGAGCGGTTCGCCGAACTGGCCTCGCTCCACGCGCGCGTAGCCGCGCTGCCCGGGTGGCCCGGCTCGATGGAGCGCGCACCGTTCGAACCGGTCGACCACACAGGCGTCTTCGGGCTCGACCGGCTGGCCGCGCGGGCGGGCGCCGACGGTATCTCCGAGATCACCGGGCTCGAAGACGGCGTCACGCTGGCGGGCGAGCTGCTCGGCGCGGCGGGTCCCGACCTCCATCTGGGCACGGAGAGCGGGGTGCTGGTGGCCGACGCCCGGCTGATGGCGGGGTGGCGGCTGCGGACCGCGGACAGCGCGACGGGGACCACCGCGCCGAAGCGGACTCTCGCGGTCGGCCGGGCCGAGACCGACGGTGTCCAGGACAGCCTCTTCTGACAGCTGACGGCTGACGGCTGTCAGCCGTCGGTCGCGGATAATCTGCCGTCCGGGTCGCTGCGCACGGCCCACTGGTGACTTGGCCGGACCTGGAGATCACCCGCTTCGGGGTCGCGAAAAGCCGATTCTCAGGGAATTCACAGCCTGGGGAAAGGTGACTCTCAGAGGCGGCGTCAAGGGTGGGGAGTATGACCGCGACGATGCCCAACGGGCGTTCCGAACTGTTCCGGCCGGACGGCAGCCCGGTCCGCGTTCTCGTCGTGGACGACGAGAACGCACTCGCCGATCTCCTCTCCATGGCCCTGCGCTACGAGGGGTGGGAGGTGCGCAGCGCAGGCGACGGGGCCGGAGCGCTGCGCACGGCGCGGGAGTTCCGGCCGGACGCGGTCGTGCTCGACATCATGCTGCCGGACCTGGACGGCCTCGCCGTACTGGAGCGGCTGCGCCGCGAGATCCCCGAAATACCGGTGCTGTTCCTGACCGCCAAGGACGCGGTCGAGGACCGGATCGCCGGGCTGACGGCGGGCGGCGACGACTATGTCACCAAGCCGTTCAGCCTGGAGGAGGTCGTGGCGCGGCTGCGCGGACTGCTGCGGCGTTCCGGTGCGGCAGCGGCGCGAGCGGAGTCGTCGCTCGTCGTGGGCGACCTCGTGCTGGACGAGGACAGCCATGAGGTGGAGCGGTCCGGGGAGTCGATCCATCTGACCGCGACCGAGTTCGAGCTGCTGCGTTATCTGATGCGTAATCCGCGCCGCGTGCTCAGCAAGGCGCAGATACTCGACCGGGTCTGGTCCTACGACTTCGGCGGACAGGCCAACGTCGTCGAGCTCTACATCTCGTACCTGCGCCGGAAGATCGACGCCGGCCGGCCACCGATGATCCACACCCGGCGGGGGGCCGGCTATCTGATCAAGCCCGGAGAGTGAGCGTGCGCATCCCGCCGCCGCCCGCGCAACGGCGCCGCGGCCGGATACGGCGGCGCAGGTCGTTGCGCACCCGGCTCGTCGTCTCGTCCGTCGCGCTCATCGCCGTGGTCTGCGCGGTCATCGGGAGCGTCACCACGATGACTCTGCACTCCTATCTCCACGGGCAGTTGGACGGCGACCTCCGGGGGGTCGCCGAGCGCGCCCTGCGCCCTCATCCGCCTTCCCCGGAAGGCGACCTCGGCTTCATCACCGGGCCGGGACAGCCGCCGGGCACGCTCGGCGCGCGGCTGGCCGGCGGCGAGGTCACCTCGGCCGCGCGCAGCACCGAACAGGGCGAGGCGGTGAGGCTGACCGCCGAGCAGACCGCGGCCATCGAGTCGGCGACCGCCGACGGCACGCCGCACACCGTCGACATCCCGGGGGCCGGCAGCTACCGCCTGAAGGCCGTGCCGGACCGGGAGGTGGCCGGCGGCAGCATCGTCGTCGGGCTGCCCGCGCGGGGTGTCCAGGACACGGTCGACACCCTGATCGTGGCCGAGGTGTGCGTGGCCGCGGCGGCCCTGGCCGCGGCCGGACTGGCGGGCACGGTGATGATCAGGATCGCGCTGCGTCCGCTGCACCGGGTGGCGGCGACCGCGACCCGGGTGTCCGAACTCCGCCTGGACCGCGGGGAAGTGGCGCTCCTCGAGCGGGTTCCGGAGCAGGACACCGACGTACGGACGGAGGTCGGACAGGTCGGAGCCGCGCTCAACCGGATGCTGGGGCACGTCGGTTCGGCGCTCGCCGCACGGCAGGTGAGCGAGACACAGGTGCGGCAGTTCGTCGCGGACGCCAGCCATGAGCTGCGTACGCCCCTGGCCTCGATCCGCGGTTATGCCGAGCTGACCCGGCGAGGACGTGAGGAGACCGGACCCGACACCCGGTACTCCCTCGGCCGCATCGAATCCGAGGCGGCCCGGATGACCACCCTGGTCGAGGATCTGCTGCTGCTCGCCCGGCTCGACGCCGGCCGGCCGCTCGGCCTGGCCGAGACCGATCTGTCCCCGCTGGTGGTGGACGCCGTCAGCGACGCGCGAGCGGCGGGGCCGGATCACCGCTGGAGGCTCGAACTCCCGGACGAACCCGCGCTCGTACGCGGTGATCCCGAGCGGCTCCACCAGGTGCTGGTCAACCTGCTGGCCAACGCCCGTACGCACACTCCGGCCGGAACGACGGTGACCGCTCGCGTACGGCCGCCCGGTCGCGGTCCGGACGGCGGCGGGATGCTGCTGGAGATCGACGACGACGGGCCCGGCATCCCGGCCGGGTTGCTGCCGCACGTCTTCGAACGCTTCGCGCGCGGGGACGTCTCACGCGCGCGTGCGGCGGGAAGTACGGGTCTGGGGCTGGCCATCGTGCAGGCCGTGGTGAGCGCTCATGGCGGGCGCGTTGCGGTGCGGAGCGCGCCGGGTCGTACGGTCTTCGCGGTGCACCTTCCCGCTGCCCACGCGCGCGTGCCCCAGCCGCAGGGATCTCCGCACGGTCCTTCGCAGGAGCTTTCGCGACGGCCTTCGCAAGGATCTCCGCACGCATCTCCGCACGCATCTCCGCAGGGTCCTCCGCGGGGATTTCCACAGGGACGTTCTCAGGGGCCTCCGCAGGGATTTCCTCAGGGACTTTCGCCGAGGCCTGAGCAGGTGCAGCACTCACAGGCGGGGCACAGGCCGATCACACAGCCGTGACAGCGCGCCCGGCGAGTGTCACCTGCATGCCAACAGAGATGCCACCACTGGGCACCCTGCCCGCCCGCAAGCACCTGCCGGCCGTTCAGCGTCCGGGCGCCCCGCACGACGGGCCGGTGCTCGATGTCGTCATCCCCGTCCACAACGAGCAGGCCGACCTCGAGCCCTGCGTCCGCCGCCTCCACAGCCACCTGACCCGCACCTTCCCGTACGGCTTCCGCATCACCATCGCCGACAACGCGAGCACCGACCGTACGCCCGAGGTGGCGGCGCGGCTCGACGACCGCATCGACGAAGTCATCGCTGTGCGGCTGGAGCAGAAGGGGCGCGGGCGGGCGCTGCGCACGGTCTGGTCGATGTCCCCGGCGCCGGTCCTGGCCTATATGGACGTGGATCTGTCCACGGACCTCAACGCTCTGCTTCCGCTCGTCGCCCCGCTGATCTCCGGCCACTCCGACCTCGCGATCGGCTCGCGGCTGGCGCGCAGTTCGCGGGTTGTCCGCGGCCCGAAGCGGGAGTTCATCTCGCGCAGCTACAACCTGATCCTGCGGAGGAGCCTGGCGACGCGCTTCAGCGACGCCCAGTGCGGGTTCAAGGCCATACGGCAGGACGTCGCGGAGCTGCTGCTGCCGATGGTCGAGGACACCGGGTGGTTCTTCGACACCGAGATGCTGGTGCTCGCCGAGCGCGCGGGGCTGCGCATCCACGAGGTGCCGGTCGACTGGGTGGACGACCCGGACAGCCGGGTCGACATCGTCGAGACGGCCGTCGACGACCTCAAAGGCGTCTGGCGCGTGGGGCGTGCGCTCGGTACGGGCGCGCTCCCCCTGGCGCGTCTGCGCCGTCCCTTCGGGGACGATCCGCGCGACCGCGAACTGGGCGACGTTCCCCAGGGGCTGGCCCGCCAGCTCGTCGGCTTCTGTACGGTCGGCGCCCTGAGCACGCTGGTCTATATCGCGCTCTACTCACTGCTGCGGCTGGGCGCCGGGCCGCAGATCGCCAACGCGGTCGCGCTGTTGCTGTCGGCCGTCGCCAACACGGCGGCCAACCGCAGGCTGACCTTCGGCGTACGGGGCCCCGAGCGGGTCGTTCGGCACCAGGCCCAGGGCATGCTGGTCTTCGCCATCGGTCTTGCCCTGACCAGCGGTTCCCTGGCAGCCCTCGATCTTGCCGGCGGCGGCAGCCCGTCGCATGCCACGGAACTGTCCGTACTGATCGCCGCGAATCTGGCCGCGACAGTGCTGCGCTTCCTGTTGCTGCGGGCCTGGGTCTTCCCGGCCCTGCGTGCCGACCCGGACGGCCGGGCCGAGCCGAGGCCGGAGCGGGTCCGCGCGATGACCGCTGCTCCGGCACAGTCCGGGTCGACTTCCGGTACCGGTCGAGCTGTTGTCGATGACGCCCGGACTCCCCCGGCCCTGCACTTCGCAGACCTTCACGACCATGACCACGGCCATGACCGCGACCACACCCCGAGGATCGACCGATGACCGCGCCCCAGCAGGACCCGCACCACCCGCGCCACCCGCCCCACCCGCACCCAGGCAACGGACGAAGCGGCACGCCCGCGCCGGGCGCCCCAGCGGATATCCCGGCGGCGCCCGCGTACGCCCCTCCCCCGCACCCCCCGACCGCGCTCCCCCCGGCAGGGGAGAGCCGGATGCCCGCCCCGGCCGGCGCGCCCCCGCCGCCTCGTTCCGCCGGGCCTGCCCCGGGCGGGCGGGGAGACGGGAGGCGAGCGGGGCGGGGACCCGGTCCGGGGCACCCGACGCCTGCGCAGCGAGCCTGGCGTGGCAGCCCCGAAGACCCTCGCTGGGCGCGCCTCGCGTTCCTCGCACTGCTGGCCGGGACCGCACTGCTGTACCTCTGGAACCTCAGCTCCTCCGGCTACGCCAACTCCTTCTATTCGGCGGCCGTCCAGGCCGGCAGCGAGAGCTGGAAGGCCCTGTTCTTCGGATCGTCCGACGCCGCCAACTCCATCACCGTCGACAAACCGCCGGCCGCGCTCTGGCCCATGGCCCTGTCCGTACGGCTCTTCGGTCTGAGCTCCTGGTCGATCCTGGTGCCCGAAGCGCTGATGGGCGTCGCGACGGTCTGGGTGCTCCACGTGGCCGTACGGCGCCGGTTCGGCCCAGCGGCCGGGCTGATCGCGGGCATCGTGTTCGCGCTGACGCCCGTCGCCGCGCTGATGTTCCGATTCAACAACCCTGATGCGCTGCTCGCGCTTCTGATGACCGTCACGGTCGCCTGCGTGCTGCGGGCTCTCGAGGACGCTGGGACGAAATGGCTGGTCCTGGCCGGTGTCGCGGTCGGCTTCGCGTTCCTCACGAAGACGCTGCAGGCCTTTCTGATCCTGCCGCCGCTCGCTCTGCTGTACGCCGTGTGTGCGCCGACGTCCGTACGGAAGCGGCTCGGTCAACTCGCTCTCGCCGGGCTCACGGTGGTCGTCGCGGGCGGCTGGTGGGTTGCCCTCGTCGAGCTGTGGCCCGCCTCCTCCCGCCCGTACATCGGAGGCTCGCAGAGCAACAGCTTCCTGGAGCTCACCTTCGGCTACAACGGCCTCGGCCGGATCAACGGCAACGAGACCGGCAGCGTCGGCGGGGACGGCGGTCCCGGCGGCGGGGGACGGTGGGGCGAGTCGGGTATCGGGCGGATGTTCGCCGAATCGACCGGCGGCCAGATCTCCTGGCTACTCCCGGCCGCTCTGATCCTGCTCGCCGCCGGACTTGCTCTGACCTGGCGTACGGAGCGCACGGACACGCGCCGCGCGGCTTTCCTCGCCTGGGGCGGTTCGCTGCTGATGACGCTGGTCGTCTTCAGCTTCATGGCCGGGATCTTCCACGAGTACTACACCGTCGCGCTCGCGCCCTACGGCGCCGCGCTGGCCGGTATGGGCGCCGTGACCCTGTGGGAGCGGCGTGGGAGCTCCGCCGCCTCCGCGATGCTGGGCGGCACGGTCGCGGTCACCGCGGTCTGGGCGTACGTCCTGCTCGGGCGGAGTGCGGACTGGCTGCCGTGGTTGCGCTGGGCGGTGCTCGGCGCCGGACTGGCGGCGGGCGCCGGGCTGTTGCTCGCGGGCCGTATGAGCCGGAAACTCGCTCTGTGGGTGGCCGGACTGGGCCTCGCGGCTTCGCTGGCCGGTCCGCTCGCGTACACATTGAGCACGGTCGACAGCCCGCACACCGGGTCGATCGTGACCGCGGGTCCGAGGGTCGCGGGCGGCATGGGAGGACCGGGTGGGGCGGGCGGGCCGGGCGGCGCCGGCCGCGGTGGCGGGCCGGGCGACGGAATGCAGCCGCCGGGGCAGCAGAACCGGAACCCCCAGAACCCCAACCCCCAGAACCCGAACCCCCAGAACCAGAACCCGCAGAACCCGAACCCGCAGAACCAGAACCCGCAGAACCAGAACCCGCAGGGCAACTTCCCGGGCCGGAACTCCCAGGGCGGGAACGGCCCGCAGCGCGGTGGTCCCCCCGCGGGCGCACAGGGGAACCCGCCCGGCATAGGTGGTCAAGGCCGGAATCAGGCTCAGCAGGGCGGCCCCGGCGGCGAAGCCGGAGCCGGACGCGGGGGCATGGGCGGACTGCTCGACGGCGCGAAAGTCAGTGACGAGGTGGCCGCCCGGCTCCAGCGGAACTCCGGCGACTACACCTGGATCGCAGCCGCCGTCGGCTCGCAGAACGCCGCGAGCTACCAACTCGCCACCGAGGACCCGGTGATGGCCATCGGCGGCTTCAACGGCAGCGACCCGTCCCCGACCCTCGCCGGGTTCAAGGAGTACGTGGAGCAGGGCCGGATCCACTACTTCATCAGCGGCGGCCGAGCCGGCCCCGGTGGCAACGGCGATGGCGGCAGTAACAGCAGCGGCTCCATCAGCTCCTGGGTCGAGGGCAACTTCACCAAGGTCACCGTGGACGGTGTAACCCTTTACGACCTGACCCGGCCCATCAGCTGACCCGGCCCACCAGCTGGCCGGTCGACCAGCTGACCGGCCACCAACCGACCGGTTCGATCAGCGCCCGCTCCGCACCAGCAGGTCGGCCACGACGGGGCGGTGGTCCGAGGCAAGAGTCTCGGCCACCGCCGCGCCGCGCACCCGGATCCCGTCCGACACCGTCACATAGTCGATCCGCTTGACCGGCTGCTGCGCCGGATACGTCAGACCATCCCCCTTCGGCACCCCATCGGTCAGCCGCTCCCACAGCGGTGCCAACTCCGCCGCACCCGGCTCCGCGTTGAAGTCCCCGACCAGCACCTGACGCGGGCACCGGCCGCGCCGGTCGCAGTCCTCCGCCATGATGCGCCGGGTGTCGGCGACCTGCGCCTGCCGTATGGACGGTTCTGCGCGGTAGTCCAGATGTGTCGTGTAGACGTGCACCCGCACGCCGTGCACCCGTAGGACCACCTCGCCGAAGCCGGGTGCCGGTGCCGGCACCGGATCGGGGAGCTGTGTCGACAGCCGGGTGATCTCGTGGTTCTCGGCGTCGAGCACCGGGAAGCGGGACAGCAGCGCGACACCGTACTCCCGTCGCGGCTCGCCCTCCGCCGCGGGATCGAGGCTGTAGATGGGCGCGAAGTAGACCCGCATCCCCAGCGATTCGGCAAGCTCCTCGGCCAGGTCGCGCCACTCGCTGCGCCCGCCCCAGTGGACGTCGACCTCCTGAAGACCGATCACATCGGCGTCGAGCGCGCGGATCGCCTTGGCTGTGCGCGGGAGATCGAACATCTGATCGCTCCCGGCCCCCGCATGGATGTTGTACGAGGCCACTCGCAGTGGCACGTACCGATCGGCGGCATCGGCGGCATCGGCGGCATCGGCGGCATCGGCGGCATCGGCGGCATCGGCGGCATCGGCGGCATCGGCGGCACGGGCGGCATCGGCGTGGGCGGGCGGCGTCGTGACCCCTCCCAGCAGTCCGGCGGCGAGCAGCAGTCGAGCGTAACGACGGCGCAGCGGCATCCCAGGCTCCTTGGTGGCTCGGCGCCGAAGACCGTAGCGGACCCGCACACGGAGCACACGGAACACGTCGTTCTGGAGACGAGCCGGCTGGTCGGCGCGGCGGCTGTGATGCTCGGCGGACCGGTCGCCGCGATGATCCTGCGCAGGGCCGGCGGCACCCCGGGTGGAGTCCGGGGGGAGGGCAGACCGACCTGCGAAGGCGGCATAGCATCGGAGGGCCCGGGTGGACCGGAACCCGAGGGTCCGCTCGATCCTGGTCAACGGCCGGTCCCACCGGAGCGGCACGGGCCCGGAGTACGGCCTTGAGGACGACCGTGAGGAGGGGTGCGCCATGGCAGCTGCCGACCGCACGAAGGACCCGGTTCGGACCAGTGTGTGGCTGGAGGGCCGCCCGGCGCCCAGACGCAGGAGCGAACAGCCGGCCGGACTCGACCGCGACAAGATCGTCGCGGCGACCGTGCGGCTGCTCGATTCCGAGGGTCTGGCCAAGTTCTCGATGCGCCGGCTCGCCGCGGAACTCGGCGTCACCGCGATGTCGGTCTACTGGTACGTGGATACCAAGGACGACCTGCTGGAGCTCGCTCTCGACTCGGTCACCGGTGAGATCCCGCTGCCGGAGGAGAACGAGGCGGCGGACTGGCGCGACAGCCTCCGCCTACTGGCGGCGGCGTACCGGAACCTGCTGGTCACGCACCCCTGGGTGTCCCGGCTGATGGGCGAGTACCTCAACGTCGGGCCGCAGGCGATGGCCTTCGCCACCGCCGCACAACGCGTGGTGCGCGCCAGCGGTCTGACGCCAGAACAGCTGCCGGGCGCGATGGCCCTCGTCTACCAGTTCGCCTACGGCTTCGGCACCATCGAGGGTGGTTTCACGGCTCGCTGCCAGGAGGCGGGCATCAGCCAGGACGACTTCCTGCGCCGGGTGACGGGCGCGATCGAGGACCGCCCGGAGTTCGAGGAGTCGAGGGACATGGTGGGGGCCCGGGGCGACAGCACGGTCGAGGAGATGCGGACGCGGGACTTCGACATCGCACTGGACTGCGCGATCGCGGGCATCGAAGCGATGCGGGGACGTACGGCAGGGAGCTGACCGGTCCTGCGGGGCCGGGCCGGGTGGCTGGGCCGGTGGGCCATTCCTGTGGGCCGGCCTGTGCAGCAGCCCCGTGCAGCGGTCCTGCCGGGGGGAGTTCTGCCCCGTCCGGACATGCCCGGTCGGCCTGCCCGGTCAGTCCTGCCGGGTCAGTCCTGTGGGGCGAGGTGCGCGGGGAAGCCGCCGGTGGCGATCGGACCCCAGCGCTCCGGCGTGACACGGATCAGCGCCTTGGCCTGCTTGAGCATGGCGGCCCGGTACTCGTCCCAGTCCGGGTGTTCGCCCGCGATGTTGCGGTAGTACTCCACCAGCGGCTCGACGGACTCCGGCGGGTCGATCACCTCAGCCGTGCCGTCGATCTGTACCCAGGGCCCGTTCCACTCGTCGGACAGGACGATCACACTCGCCCGGGGGTCGCGCCGGGCGTTGCGCGTCTTGGCGCGCTCGGGGTAGGTCGACATCGCCAGCCGACCGGAATCATCCACTCCGCAGGTGAGCGGGGAGCCCTGGGGACGGCCGTCGACGCGGGTGGTCAGCAGGATCGCCCGGTGCCGGGGGCGTACGAACTCCAGCAGCCGGTCCAGGTCCACGGTGGTATTGGTCGCGATGTTCGGAGCCATGGCGCGAAGCCTACGACCCGGCGGCGCCCGGCCGGCCGCAGCGGGATCGCTCGCGGCGCCGGTGTCGCCGACGTGCCGCGCCAGCTGTATTGCCATGAGCGTCGTTGACCGTCGTGGGTCGTGTTCATGTGCGAGGACCTCCGGTGTGGTGGAGGTGTCCAGGCCGCCCTGGCCGGGCTCCTTTTCCCCCAGCGGCGGGGTGGCCCCCCGCCGTGGGCCAGGGGGCGCGTCTCCGCTCCACGCGCGCCCCCCGGCCCCGGCGTCTCCCAGGCCCGGAGGGCCGGGGAGGCTCAGTCACTCGCCGGGGTGGGCGAGTTCGATGTCGCAGCGGTCGACGCCGCGGCCGGTCACGGGCAGCGGGTTCGCCACCGGCGGGTAGCCGCTCACGATCAGCGTGTAGTCGCCCGTGTCCAAGTCGGTGAAGGTGTACGCACCGTCCTCACCGGTTGTGGAGGTCGCGACCACGTTTCCGGCCGCGTCGACCAGGGTCACCCGTGCGTCCGGCAGCGGACGTCGGTCGGCGCCGGCTCGTACGGTGCCCTGCACCCGGGCGCCGGACCGCAGCTCGACCTCGATCCGGGTGACACCCTGGACGCCGACCTCGACGGGAAGCGCCAGCGGGCGGAAGCCCGGTGCGTTCACCGCCACCGTGACAGTGCCGGGCACCAGCTCGTCGAAGCCGAACTCGCCGTTGCCACCGGTCTTTCCCGTGGCGATGACCTCACCGCGCACATCGGTGACGACGACCATCGCCGCGGAGACCGGCAGGCCGCCGGTGGCGTCGCGCACGGTGCCCGCGAGCCCGCTCGTACCGGACAGCAGCACGTCGTGGGCGAGTGGCTCGTCGCCGACGACGACCGTGGACGCCTGCGGCTGGTGCCCGACGGCGGACGCGATCAGGACGTACGAACCCGAGCCGGGGGAGTCCAGGGCGTACGCACCGTCGGAGTGCGCCACGGAACGGCCCAGTTGACGGCCGCCCATCGAGATGAGCGTGACGGCGGCCCGCGGTACCGGACTGCTGTCGGCATTCCGTACGAAGCCGTGGATCGCGGTGCCGGACGGCGCACGGTCCCCGCCGCCCACCGAGGTCGACGCGGCGAGTTGCGGAGGGCCGGCCGCACCGGCCGGTGCGGATTCGCTCACCTGGCCGGACCCGGACGGAGCCGCGACGGCCACACCCACCGGAATGTTCTCCTGCGCCGCGACCGCGCCGGCCTCCTGCACCGTGGTGAGGGCGGGCTCCTGCTCCGCGTTCGGCGCGGGGGCCGCGGCCGGGTCCGGGGCGCTCTCGGAGGAGGCCTGCTGCAGACCGCTCCTGGTCCTCAGCGGCACCTCCTTGATGAAGAGGACCATCAGCAGGGCGACCAGTGCCGCCGGCGCCGCATAGAGAAAGATGTCACCGACGCCGTGCCCGTACGCGCTCTCGATGACCGTACGGACCGGGGCCGGCATGGCGTCCAGGTCCGGCAGCGCGCCGTGGCCACCGGCCGCGCCCGCACCGGCGGCCTTCGGGCCGAGTTCGCGCAGGCCGTCCTCGACGTAGTGGGTGATGCGGTTGCTGAGCGCCGCACCGAGCGCCGAGACGCCGACAGCGCCGCCGAGGGTGCGGAAGAAGGTGACCACCGAGCTGGCCGCGCCGAGGTCCTTCGGGGCCACCTGGTTCTGGGTGGCGAGTACCAGGTTCTGCATCATCATGCCGATGCCCAGGCCGAGGACGACCATGAAGGCCGCCATGTGCCAGTACTTGGTGTCGTACCGGACGGAGCCCAGCAGCCCGATGCCCGCCGTCACCAGCACACCGCCCCCGACCAGCCAGGCCTTCCAGCGGCCGGTCCTGGTGATGACCTGCCCCGAGATCGTGGAGGAGACGAACAGGCCGGCGATCATGGGGATGGTCATGACACCGGACATCGTCGGCGACTCGTCCCGGGCCAGCTGGAAGTACTGGCTGAGGAAAACGGTCGCGCCGAACATCGCGACGCCCACGAAGAGGCTGGCGAAGGAGGCGAGAGTGATCGTCCTGTTGCGGAAGAGCCGCAGTGGCATGATCGGCTCGCTCGCCCTGGACTCGACGAGGATGAAGATCGCCCCGAGGACGACCGAACCACCGACCATGGCGTACGTCTGCCAGGAGATCCAGTCGTACCTGTCACCGGCCAGGGTCACCCAGACCAGCAGCAGCGAAACCGCGGCCGTGATGAAGAAGGCGCCGGACCAGTCGACCTTCACATCCCGCTTCACGACGGGGAGTTTGAGGGTCTTCTGCAGAACCACCAGCGCGATGAGCGCGAACGGCACGCCGACGTAGAAGCACCAGCGCCAGCCCAGCCACTCGGCGTCGGTGATGATCCCGCCGATGAGCGGACCGCCGACGGTCGCGACGGCGAACGTCGCGCCGAGGTAGCCGCTGTAGCGGCCGCGCTCCCGCGGGGAGATCATCGCCGCCATGATGATCTGGGCCAGTGCCGCCAGGCCGCCGACGCCGATGCCCTGGACCACGCGGCACGCGATCAGCATCGAGGTGCTCTGCGACAGACCCGCGACGACCGAGCCGATGACGTAGATCACCAGCGATATCTGCACCAGCGTCTTCTTGCTGGTGAGGTCGGCGAGCTTGCCCCACAGGGGGGTGGAGGCGGTGGTCGCGAGCAGGGCCGCCGTGACGACCCAGGTGTAGGCGCTCTGGCCCCCGTCGAGGTCCTTGATGATCTCCGGCAGTGCGTTGGAGACGATCGTCGACGACAGGATTGCGACGAACATGCCGAGCAGCAGCCCGGACAGCGCCTCCATGATCTGCCGATGGCTCATGGGCGCGGCGTGCCCGGCGTGCGCGCCGGTGCCTGCGTCTTCCCGCACACCGGCTGGTGTGGTCGTTGTCATTCTGTTCCTTGTCTTCACGCGGGTGTACGGGTGGTGGAGTCGATGGTGTTTCCCTGTTGCTGTCCCAGGCGCTGAGGCGGTTCCTGTCCCTGGGCCTGTCCCGGACCTTGTCCCTGGCCGTCTCCGTGTCCGTGGCCGTCTCCGTGTCCCGGAGCGTGGACCGTGCCTCGCGACCGGCAGTCGCCGAAGCTGTCGCGCAGCCGGGCCAGCAGGGTGTTCAGCTGTCCGACCTCCTCGTCGGACCAGTCCCCGAGCGCCCCGGCGAGCCTCGCCACGTAACGGTCGGAGATCTCGCGCAGGAGCCGCTCGCCGCTGGGATTCAGACGGAGCAGCCGCGATCGCTTGTCCAGCGGGTCGGGCAGCCGGTCGATCCAGCCGCGTTCGACGGCGTGTGCGACATGCCTGCTGGTCACCGACATGTCGATCGCGAGCAGTTCGGCGAGCCGGCTCATCCGCATCTCGCCGTGGCGGTGCAGCAGGGTCAGTACGGCCGTGGAACCCGCCGGGCACTCATGGGGCAGCGTGCGCGCGAGATCGCGCTTGACGGCGCCGAAGTCGCTGAGCTGCCGGGCCAGTTCCTCGTACCGACTCTGCTCAGTCATGGGCACTCCCCCGGGCGTCAAGTTGCTTAGGGCAACCATAGAAAAGAATGGTTGCTGAAGGCAAATGAATCGGGGGTCTGCGGAGCAAAGGAAGCGAAAAGGCTCCGTTCGCCACAGGTCAAGAGAGCCCGGTGCGCGTCGGCCGGGCGAACGGATACGGCGGGGCGCGGCCCCAGGGGTTGGGGCGGACCCGCTGGTTCGCTAGGGTCCTGCCCCATGACGAACAACCCTCACGTCCCCCAGGGCAACCACGACCCGGCCGGCAGCACTCAGATGTTCCGCGCCTTCGTCGACGAGGGCGGGCCGCAGCGTCGGGCAGCCCCCGCAGCGTCGGCCGGCCCCCGCCCCGGCCTGATCGTCGCGGTGATTGCCGTCGTCGCGATCATCGGTGCGGTGGCCTGGCTCGCCCTGGGCTGATCCGCCGCAGGGAGTGGTCCGCGGCCCACCGGACCGCAGTCACCTCCAGTGGACGTCGACGTCCTGTGTCTCGATGTGCATGCCCAGCGGGACCCGCCAGGCATCCACGCATACGGTCCAGGTCTTCTTCTGACGCGTACCGCCGTCGATCGGAGCGGGCAGCTCCCGCGTCGAACCGATGGTCGCCCAGTCGGTGCCGAGCGCGCCGATGATGTGGATGCCGAAGGTGACGGTGCCGGAAGTGACCGGTCTGTCCCCGGTGTTGCGCAACTCCAGGGTCACCTTCTCGCACCAGCGCTTGTCGGTGGCCGTGCGCTCCGGGGCACCGGTGGACAGCGAGGCCGGGGTCTGCGGCTTCGGGGTGGGCGGGGCAGGGTCGGCGGGGCCGTCGTCGTGATCCCCCGGGCGGCCGGAGCCGCCGCCGGCTGCGGCTCCGCTTCCGGACCCGCTTCCGCTTCCGCTGCCGGTGGTGCCACCGGCGCCGGGGGAGCCGTCGTCGGCTCCGCCGCCCGGGCCCGTGCCCGGTCGGCCGCCGGGACGTCCGCCCTTGCCGTCGCCACCGCGCTCGCCCCCGCCGCCATCGCCCCGCGGCGTATCGCCCGGCCCTGACGTACCGGCGGTACGCTCCCCGCCGTCCCTGGCCGCGGCCCGGTCCCCACCACCGGGCGCGTGGCTGCCGTCCCCCCGTCCGTCGAGCGGGACCAGCGTCACATCGCCCTCGGGCGGTACGAATCTCGCCGACGCCCCATCGGAACCCGGGCCCACCGCACCGACCGCCACGTACCCGTCGTCCGCGCCGTCACCGCCGCATCCGGCGAGCAGCGCCGCCAGGCACAGCGCGGCCGCCGAGGAGGCGATCGCCCTGTCCCGGCGGCCGTGGAGCGGCAGGCCTCGCGTCATCCGTCGCATGGGGCACAGTTTGTCTGACGAAGCGTCAGCTGTGAAGCGGACGGTCGTGGGTCAGTCCGAGATGAGCCCTTCCCGGAGCTGGGCGAGGGTGCGGGTGAGCAGCCGCGAGACGTGCATCTGCGAGATGCCCACCTCCTCACCGATCTGGGACTGTGTCATGTTGGCGAAGAACCGGAGCATGATGATCTGCCGTTCGCGGGGCGGGAGTTTGGCCAGCAGCGGCTTCAGCGACTCGCGGTACTCCACCCCCTCCAGGGCCGAGTCCTCGTAGCCGAGCCGGTCCGCGAGCGATCCCTCACCGCCATCGTCCTCGGGCGACGGGGAGTCCAGCGAACTCGCGGTGTAGGCGTTGCCCACCGCGAGTCCGTCGACGACGTCCTCCTCCGACACCCCGAGACACACGGCGAGTTCGGGCACCGTCGGCGACCTGTCCAGCTTCTGCGCGAGTTCGTCGCTCGCCTTGGTCAGCGCGAGACGGAGCTCCTGGAGCCGGCGCGGTACCCGGACCGACCAGCTGGTGTCGCGGAAGAAGCGCTTGATCTCGCCGACGACGGTCGGCATCGCGAACGTCGGGAACTCCACGCCCCGTTCGCAGTCGAACCGGTCGATCGCCTTGATCAGGCCGATGGTGCCGACCTGGACGATGTCCTCCATAGGCTCGTTGCGGCTGCGGAACCGGGCCGCGGCGTAGCGCACCAGGGGGAGGTTCAGTTCGATGAGGGTGTCGCGGACGTAGGTGCGCTCGGCGCTGTTCCGGTCGAGGGCGGCGAGCCGCAGGAACAGGGAGCGGGAGAGGGTGCGGGTGTCGATGGTGTCACAGTTGTCGAGCACGTGCGGTGCGTCAGTGGAGAGCACCTTCGAGCTGCCCAGTTCTACGGACATGCCACCCCCTTGAGGTCGCGGACGGATCGCAGCGCGCTCTGCCTTCGAGCAACGCAACCTCCACCTGAATACCGGAGGTGAGGCTGCGGCAAACGCGGTTCCAGCAGAATGTCACATGTCGGCAACACGCTGTAGCGCCAAGTCGACATATCTGCGCTGGGTTGGTCCCTCGTTCCGGTTACGTTTCGATCCGATTTGCGGATCTCAACCGGGCGAAGCTGCGGGACAGCAGCCGGGACACATGCATCTGCGATACGCCCAGCTCAGCGCTGATCTGGGACTGCGTCAGATTGCTGTAGTAGCGCAGCAGAAGGATGCGCTGTTCGCGCTCGGGCAGCTGTACGAGCAGGTGGCGCACGAGATCGCGGTGCTCCACTCCGGCGAGTGCTGGGTCCTCGTAGCCGAGTCGGTCGAGCAGGCCCGGAAGCCCGTCACCTTCCTGGGCCGCCTCGAGCGAGGTCGCGTGGTAGGAGCGGCCGGCCTCGATGCAGGCGAGCACGTCCTCCTCGGCGATTTTCAGCCGCTCCGCGATCTCGGCGGTGCTGGGGGAGCGGCCGTGCTGCACCGTCAGGTCCTCGGTGGCTCCGTTCACCTGCACCCACAGCTCGTGCAGTCGGCGCGGCACGTGCACCGTCCGTACGTTGTCCCGGAAGTAGCGCTTGATCTCGCCGACGACGGTCGGCATCGCGAAGGTCGGGAACTGGACACCGCGCTCGGGGTCGAACCGGTCGATCGCGTTGATCAGGCCGATCGTGCCGACCTGGACCACGTCCTCCATGGGCTCGTTGCGGCTGCGGAAGCGGGCCGCGGCATAGCGCACCAGCGGGAGGTTCGCTTCGATCAGCTCGGCCCGCACACGCGTGTGCTCCGGTGTCCCCGGCTCGAGGCCGGACAACTCCTTGAAGAGCAGCTGGGTGAGCGCCCTGGTATCTGCGCCCCGGCTCTCGCGGGTCCTCCCGGCGCCCTCTTCCTGGGGCGGCGGCGCTTCGGACGCAGTACGGGCCGATGCGGTCATGCCACCCCTTCACGGTGTCTCGATCCACTGATCCGGCAAAAGCGGTCATAGCATCACAAGACATGTGCACTGTGTGCAAGCACCGTATAACGCCGTGTTGGCGGCAAGTTGGGGCATTGCGTGGGCATGCAGAAGGCCCCTCGCCCATGCGGCGAGGGGCCTCGGACCCGGACGGATCAGAACTCGTAGTCGGCGACTACCCAGGTGGCGAATTCCCGCCACTGCGCCACGCCCGCCTGGTGCGCCGGGTGCTCCAGATAGCGCTTCAGGGCGTCAGTGTCGGCGACCGCGGAGTTGATCGCGAAGTCATAGGCGATCGGGCGCTCCGAGATGTTCCAGGCGCACTCCCAGAACTCCAGCTCCGGGATCTGCGTGCCCAGCTCCTGGAAGGCCTTCACTCCGGCGACGACGCGGGGGTCGTCACGCTCGATACCGTCGTTGAGCTTGAAGAGGACAAGGTGGCGAATCATTCGGGCACTCCTCGGGACAACGCGCAGCCGGTCAGTTGACCAGCTGGGTCATGAACTCGCCGACGCCGTGCGCCGCGCTCGAGATGCCTTCGAACCCTACCTGGACGAGATCGGCCGCCCGATCCGGAGACGTGATGATCGTGTACAGCACGAAGACGATGACCACGTAGAGCCCGATCTTCTTCGTTTGCACCATGCCGTGCCGCCTCCCTTGCCGCGGTGTCCCGGTCGCCTGTCCCCTGGCGGGTCGCGAGAGTCTATCCACACGTACGGCCGAATCAGCAGGCCGGTGGCATCCGTTCATCCGATCTTCGATACGGCCTTCGGGCCAAGCTCCCGGCGTACGGGGTCTTTTGCGGGAACCCGGGTGCCGGTGCTGTTCGCCGCGACGGCCGGGCCACCGACGGTGATCCGATGGCAACGGGATCCGACGGGCGGGGACGGACGCGAAGAAGGCACCGTCCCGTGGGGCGGTGCCTTCTTCGTCGAAGCGGTAGCGGTGGGATTTGAACCCACGGAGGAGTTGCCCCCTCACACGCTTTCGAGGCGTGCTCCTTAGGCCGCTCGGACACGCTACCGAGAGAGAGCTTAGCGGACGGGTGGCTCTGCTCCGAAATCGGTATCGGTCCTGCGGAAAAAGCGGGTGAGCAGCCCGGCGCACTCCTCGGCGAGCACCCCGTGGACGACCTCCGGCCGGTGGTTGAGCCGGCGGTCCCGTACGACGTCCCACAGCGAGCCCACCGCGCCCGCCTTCTCGTCGGCAGCGCCGTAGACCACCCGCTCGACCCGGGAGAGCACGATGGCGCCCGCGCACATCGTGCAGGGCTCCAGTGTCACCACGAGCGTGCAGCCCGTCAGCCGCCACTCTCCCGCGGCGCGAGCCGCCTCGCGGAGGGCCAGGACCTCCGCGTGCGCCGTCGGGTCACCGGTCGCCTCCCGCTCGTTGTGCCCGCGTCCGAGCACGGTGCCGTCCCGGCTCAGCACGAGGGCGCCCACCGGCACGTCCCCGTTCTCCGGTGCCCGCGCGGCCTCCTCCAGCGCCAGGCGCATCGACGCGCGCCACGGATCGCGCAGCGGGTCTCGCGGCGGATCCGGCGGGGCAGGGGGAGGAGCGTCCATGGGGACAGTGTCGGTCAGCGGTGGGCGGTGCAGGTCAGCGGACCGCCTCCAGGACGTCCACGCAGCCGAGTGCCTCGGCGATGGTGCCCAGGGCGTCGCTGTCCAGGACGACCAGCTGCTTCTCCGACATCCCCAGGTCATCGAGGATTTCGGAGTCGCCGATCGGCCCGGGCGGCACGGGCTCGTCGGCGTCGACCGAGTCCTCCTCGTCCTCCTCGGGCTCGCCGTCCTCCGTGCCGTCCAGGTCGACCAGGCGGTCCAGATCGTCGTCCGGGTCGCGGCCGAGCAATTCGTCGGTGAGCAGGATCTCCCCGTAGGAGCTGCGTGCGGCGGCGGCAGCATCCGAGATGTAGATGCGAGGGTCTTCCTCGCCGTCCACCCGGACGACGCCGAACCACGCGTCCTCCTGCTCGATGAAGGCCAGCACCGTGTCGTCGTCGACCGATGCCTCACGGGCCAGATCCGTCAGATCGGCCAAGGTCTCCACATCGTCGAGCTCTGTATCGCTCGCTTCCCACCCGTCTTCGGTGCGCGCGAGCAGTGCGGCGAAGTACACCGTGACTCTCCCACTGGTCATAGGCGTGTGCCGGGTCCGGCGGGAACAGCGGTCTTCTCCTCTGGACCCGCCCACTCGGAATCGTGGCAGAAACAACGCGTCCGCGAGAGGTCTTCCGCTGTGCGTCGTGCACCAGTCCTGCCACCGGACCGCATTTCGCCACCCATCGGAGGGTTACCAGCGAAAGGTCCTCATCCGCATCTGCTGGCGCATCCGGGCCGCTCGGGCCCTGCGCGGCTTGACGCGTTCCCGCAGCGCCTTGGCCTCGTTCAGTTCACGAAGGAATTGGGCGCGTCGCCTGCGCCGTTCCGCATCGTCCTGGGGAACGGGCGCGTCACTGGGCTGGTTCCGGTCCGGCAACAGCCACACCTCCCCGAGCTGGGCCGACGGTCCTGCCCCGTCGGCGTGGGAGCCCCGCCGAGGAGTCGTACCTGTCTCAACGGGCATACGTCCCCACTTTCCCCCGATCAGATGGTTTGATGCCACCGCTGCCACAGACTGCCGGGGGCCGACCGGGCGGCCCCGGTGCGGCGGGGCTCGGCTACTGTCGAAGCCATGCGGATCCACGTCGTCGACCACCCGCTGGTGGCGCACAAACTGACCACGCTGCGCGACGAGCGCACCGACTCACCCACCTTCCGGCGGCTCGCCGACGAGCTGGTCACCCTGCTCGCGTACGAGGCGACCCGCGATGTGCGCACCGAGCAGGCAGACCTCGTCACCCCTGTGACGGCGACGACCGGTGTGCGGCTCGCCCGCCCCCGCCCGCTGGTGGTGCCGATCCTGAGGGCGGGGCTGGGGATGCTCGAGGGCATGGTCCGGCTGCTGCCGACCGCCGAGGTCGGCTTCCTGGGCATGATCCGGGACGAGGAGACGCTCCAGGCGTCCACGTACGCGACCCGGATGCCCGAGGACCTCTCGGGCCGCCAGGTGTACGTACTGGACCCGATGCTGGCGACCGGGGGCACGCTGGTCGCGGCCATCCAGGAGCTCATCGCGCGGGGTGCGGACGACGTCACGGCGATCTGCCTGCTGGCGGCGCCGGAGGGCGTGGAGCGCATGGAGGAGGAGCTGGCGGGCACGCCGGTCACCGTGGTCACGGCCGCGGTGGACGAGCGCCTCAACGACCAGGGCTATATCGTCCCGGGCCTCGGCGACGCGGGCGACCGCATGTACGGAACCGCAGGCTGACCGGCGGGCCCGGTCAGCACTTCCCCGAACCGCCGGAGGGCTCCGGCGAGGGGTTGGACAGGGCGACCAGCGCCTGGTCGGCGCTCTTCTTCTCCGACAGGGTCTTGAAGGCGTCGCCGATGATCAGGTCGATGTCCTCGCCCTTGCGCCGGTCCGCCTGGGTCGTCGCTCCGGCGAGCTGCGTGCCCAGCACCTTGAACTGCCCGTCGTCCGCCTTCCGGGCGCCGAGCAGCATCCCGGAGCCCTTCACCTTCTTGTCGTACGTGGCGGGCGCATTGCCCACCTTGCCGATCTTGAAGCCGCGCTTCTTCAGCTCGTCCGCGGTCTGCTTGGCCAGGCCGCTGCGCGGCGTCGCGTTGTAGACGTTCACCGTGATCTCAGCGGGTTTCGGCATCGGCTCGGCAGCTGGGCTCGGACCGCTCTGCGGCCCGCAGCCCGCTCCCTTGGCCGCCGCCCGGGCCTTGCCGCCGCCTCCGGTGAACACGTCGATGAGCTGCAGAGTCCCCCATCCGGCCAGCCCGAGTGCGGCCACCGTGCCGATCACGGCGAGCACGATCCGGCGTCGATTGCGGGGCCGGCGCATCCGCGGGTATCTGTCCCCCGTGATGCGGTACTTACCGCCCATGCCGGGGGGAGTCAGCATGCTCATGGGCGCAGCGTAGTCCGACCGGGCACCTCTGCCTACTAAATGATCAACGCGTGGCGTGCAGCCCAACCCAAAAGGGCCAATACCGCTCACGACGGAGGGACTGGGAGTAGGGAGCGCCCGGAGGGGTCCGGTGGCGTCAGCCCAGTTCGAGCACGCGCGCGTGCAGCACCTGGCGCTGCTGGAGTGCTGCGCGCACCGCGCGGTGCAGCCCGTCCTCCAGATAGAGGTCCCCTTGCCATTTCACGACATGCGCGAAGAGGTCCCCGTAGAAGGTCGAGTCCTCGGCGAGAAGGGTCTCGAGGTCCAGCTGGCCCTTGGTGGTGACGAGCTGGTCGAGGCGTACCGGGCGTGGAGCGACATCCGCCCACTGGCGGGTGCTCTCCCGGCCGTGGTCGGGGTACGGCCGCCCGTTTCCGATGCGCTTGAAGATCACACGGAAAGCCTACCGGTCCTGACGCTCCGGGCGCAGCCATGGCGCAGGAGTGCAAAGGTGGGTAAACGCTCGCATTACCGGAGCGACAAATGAGTGGAAGCGCCGCCTCCGCGGACCTCCGCGCAGAGCTCGCCGTGGGCCGGCCTTCGCCGGGCCCTGCGGATCGGGAGGGCCGCCGAGGGACGGAATCTGCCGCCGCGTTGTCTCTCTGCCGCGTCCGGCTGGGCATGTCCCCTCCAAAAGGCGCAGCTCAACTCCTCACCGCGGACGGGACGGGTCAGGGCCGGCGGCGGTCGCCCCGCTGCCGCGGTGGACGGGCCGGAGTGACCCCGGGGGCGCTTCCCGCCTCCTCGCACCAGGGCGCGTGGCCGGTACTCGGGCGCATTCTTCGGCGCATCCGAATTCGACACGAAAGAGTTGCCCTGCGCTGCTCCGGACGGCCGTGCGCTCGTCTCCGTAGCGGAAGCGTCCGGGCCGTCCTCGGCCGACCGGTGACCTCCCGCTCGCGGTCCCTCATGCGCGGGCTGTGGGCGGCGAGTCGGCGTACGAGGCGCCGGGCCGATCGGTCGCACCCGGATCGGCCGCGAGGCGCCCGCTCGCTCGGTGCCTGTGGCCGGCAGGGCAGGTACACCGCAGGCGCTGAGCGGCCGAGCGCGCTCAGCGCCTGCGTTCCCTTCGGGGGGACGGGTGCTATTCGGTGACCGGGTCGTGGCCGTCGTGCAGCCCGCCGCCGCTGCCCGCGTCACCCTCGGTCGGCAGTGACTCGACGGGCTTTTCCAGTGAGCTGAGGTCGTACGCATAGCGGCCCACGGCATTGGCGATCACATCGATGTTGGTGTCGAAAGCCGACATATCGATGTTCTTGATGGTGTCGCATGCCGAGTGGTAGCAGGCGTCGTAGGCGACACCGGCCTCGCCGCCGAACTTCTTCGCCTGCGCCTCGGTCTTGATCCCTTCGGCCCCGGTGAAGGTGCCGCCCGAGGGGATGCCCACCTCGATGAAGGGCCCGTAGTCGGAGCGTCCGGTGAAGTCGGTGCCCTCGTGAGGGGTGCCCCGGCGGTCGAGGAAGTCGTTGATCTGCTTCTCGAGCTGCGCCGAGCCCTCGGGTCCCGGGCCCGCGCCCGTACCGTCCGAGTCGTCGCCGTCGTAGACGAATTGGCCGTGGTTCGGCGACGCGATCATGTCGAAGTTCAGATAGAGCGCTATCTGCTTCTTCTGCTCCTCGCTGAGCCCCGCGACGTAGTCCTCGGAGCCGACCAGGCCCAGTTCCTCCGCCGACCACCAGGCGAAGCGGATCGTGTTGTCCGGCTTCTTGTGCGACTTGGCGAGGTCCAGCGCGACCTCCAGCAGTCCGGCCGAGCCGGAGCCGTTGTCGTTGATGCCGGGCCCCGCGGCTACGGAGTCGAGATGGGAGCCGAGCATCACCGTGCGGTCGTCATCCCCGCCGCGTGTCTCGGCGATGACATTGCGGGTCGTCCGTTGCTCCTGGAGCTCGCGGACCTCCAAGGAGACCGTGACCTCGCCCTTGGCGGCCTCGGCGGTCAGCTCTTCGCCGTCCTTCTGCGTGACGCCGCCGGTGGGTATTCTCCCGGCCGCGGGGTCGCCGATCGTGCCGGACAGCGCCCCTTCGGTGTTGTTGTGGATGATGGCTCCGACAGCGCCCGCGGCTGCCGCGGCGGCCTGCTTGTCGGCGAAGGTGCAGCCGCCGCGCTTGATGAGCGCGATCTTCCCGGTGAAGGTCCCGGAGGCGTAGTCGGCGGCCTCGCAGCCGGTGGTCGCGTCTGCCGGGACGACCCCGAGCGGCGCCTTGATGCCGCCCTCCGGGGTGCTCTTCGTGTAGGTCATCGCCTTGATCACGACGTCCCGCGGGGTCGGCGTGACGACGGAGAGCTTCTCGGCGAGCGTTTCGGTGTAGGTGAACTCGAAGGCGTCGTAGGACACCTCGAAGCCGGCCTTCTGCAGCAGCCGGTACACGTACGCGGCGGAGGCGTCGTGCCCGAGCGATCCGGCGGCGCGGTGGCCCCCGGCCGAGTCGGCGATGGCCTGGAATCTCTTCAGATGACCGAGAGCGCTCTTCGCGGATGACTTCTCGACGAGCTTGCGGGCGAGCTTCTCGGCCTTCTTCCCCGCGTCGTCGGGGCGGGCGGCGGCGGGCGAGGCCGAGGCGATCAGCAGCGGGGCGGTGAGAGCGGCGGCGGCCAGGGCGGCTATCGCTCGGCGCGAGTGACGTACGTCCACAGGAGTCCTTCCGGGCAGACGGCGGGGACACAGGTGTTCGGCGTGCGGGTGCTTGCGTCCGCGATGCGAACGCGATGCAACGAAAGCTAGCGAGCGGGAGGCCCACTGGGAACGTATGCGGCACAAGTCACCGGCGCCTCTTGAGACATCGGCCTCGGACGGACCGCATCGGAGGACGCGGATTGGGGTGCGTGCGGACTCGTCCGCAAGAGGTTCCGCATCTCCGGGCGTCCGTTCGGGCGGTCTCCGAGGCGACTTGAGCCGACGAGGCGTCGGCGCGCGCGGCCGCCGTGCTCGGCGTACGGGACCGGTTCCGGGAGGCGGGCCAGGCGCCCGTACGGCCCGGTTGCGGCGCCTGGCCGTACGTTCAAGCATTGCCGAAAGGGAAGCAGAGCAAGCCCTCCGGAGGCGGACATGACGCTCCACGCAGCGCTGCCCACCGGACGCTGTCCGGTCACGGTCGGTGACAGGGCGCCTCGGGTGGCTGTCACGGCCGCGGACCCGTGCCGGACCGGGCGGGACCGATGAGCCAGGAGGCGGTCGACGAGCGGCCCCTGCGCTGTCTGGTGACCGGGGCGACCGGCTACGTCGGCGGCAGGCTGGTGCCCGAGCTGCTGGCGAAGGGGCACGCGGTGCGCTGCCTGGCCCGCTCCCCCGGCAAGCTGCGCGATCACTCTTGGGCCGGACGGGCGGAGGTCGTACGCGGGGATGTGACGGACGAGGACTCCGTACGTGCGGCGATGGAGGGTGTGGACGTCGCGTACTACCTGGTGCACGCGCTGGGTACGGGCTCAGGTTTCGAGGAGACCGATCGCCGCGCGGCGCGGGCGTTCGGCGAGTGTGCGCGCGCTGCCGGGATCCGGCGGATCGTCTACCTCGGCGGGCTGACCCCGGCAGGGGTGCCCGAGCGTGAGCTGTCACCGCATCTGCGGTCCCGGGCCGAAGTGGGCCGCATCCTGTTGGAGTCGGGGGTGCCGACCGCCGTGCTGCGGGCAGCCGTGATCATCGGTTCGGGCTCCGCCTCGTTCGAGATGCTGCGCTATCTGACCGAACGGCTGCCGCTGATGGTGACGCCGGGCTGGGTGCGCACCCGGACACAGCCGATCGCGATCCGCGATGTGCTCCGTCTGCTCGTGGGCTGCGCGCGACTGCCGTTCGAGGTGAACCGCACCTTCGACATCGGCGGTCCGGACGTCCTGACGTACCAGGACATGATGCAGCGGTACGCCGCTGTCGCGGGGTTGCCGAAACGGGTCATCGTCGGCGTGCCGGTGCTCACGCCCGGGTTGTCCAGCCTCTGGGTCGGCCTGATCACGCCCGTGCCGGGCGCCATCGCCCGCCCGCTGGTCGAGTCGCTGCGGCACGAAGTGGTCTGCGCGGAACGGGACATCGAGCGCTATGTGCCGAGCCCGCCGGATGGGCTGCTGGGCCTGGACCAAGCGCTCCGGCTCGCTCTGAAGCGTATTCGCGAAGCGGACGTGGCCACCCGCCGGCCCTCCGCGGCTGCCCCCGGAGCGCCGAGCGATCCGCTGCCGACGGACCCGGAGTGGGCGGGCGGAAGCCTCTACACGGACCACCGTGAGCGCGCTGTCGGAGCGTCGCCGGAGGCGCTGTGGCGGGTGGTGGAGGGGATCGGGGGCGAGAACGGCTGGTACTCGCTGCCTCTCGCCTGGGCTCTGCGCGGATGGCTCGACACCCTGATGGGCGGGGTGGGCATGCGCCGGGGCCGCCGGGACGCGGCACGGCTGCGGGTCGGGGATCATCTCGACTTCTGGCGGGTCGAGGAGATCGAGCCGCAACGGCTGCTGCGGCTGCGGGCCGAGATGCGGCTGCCGGGTCAGGCATGGCTGGAGATGACGGTCGACCGGAGCCCGGCGGGAGGGACGGTGTACCGCCAGCACGCCCTGTTCCATCCGCACGGTCTCGCGGGGCACGCCTACTGGTGGAGCGTTTTCCCGTTCCACGCCGTGGTGTTCGGCGGGATGGCCCGGAACATCGCTGCCAAGGCCGAGGCCACCAACCCTGCCGGCGCAGGCTGACCGAGGGTGGCCACCGGGGGGCTGTCCGTGCCGGGCGCAGCTGATCCGCTGCTCCGCCGGGCCAGGTCCGGCACACGACCGCGCCCGTTCCTCCGCGGGCCTCCTCGCGCCGTTCCTCCGAGTCCCGAGTCCCGCTCGTGCCGGGGGTGCCGGGGGGTGTCGGGAGCTTCGGAAGGCGGTTGCGCCGCGCCCTACCGGGCCCGGAGGAGGTCCGCTGCAAGCCGGGTGGTCATCGGCGTCCGCCGCCTGTCGCGCGATTGAGGAGTTCCGCGGCGAGCTGTGCGGTGGAGTCGCGTGTGCTCTGGGCGAGCAGCGATGTCCGGATGGGGCCGCCTGCGGCGAGATGCCGGTCGTAGGGCAGGGCCAGCACGCGTACGCCCTCCAGGTGCAGATGCGCCGCGGCCGCCTCGATGTCGAGGGTCATGTGCGGGGAGGTGGAGACGAGGACGACGACGGTGCGGTGCAGCATTTTGGGGCGCGGTACTTCGGCCATCCAGTTGAGTACCGAGCGGGTGCTCGCCACGCCCTCGAGTGTGGCGGGAGTGACCAGCACGCGGGCGTGGGCGGCCACCAGGGCGGTACGGGCGAGGTCGCTGGGGAGCGTTTCGCTGTCGACCACGGTGATGGCGAAGTAGCGGCGCAGCGCGACCATGACCGACTCGTACTCGGACGGTTCCAGCCGGGTGCCGACCTTGCCCTGGCTGGCGGGCAGCAACCAGCCGCCGTCGGGCAGTTGGACGAGATAGCCGGTGATGTCGGTGAGCTGCATGGACGGGTCGACGATGCGGGCCAGGTCGCTACAGGTCCAGCGGATGGCCGGGGCGCCGAGACGGACCGGGAGGGTGCCCAGCGCGGGGTCGGCCTCGAGGGTCAGTACCGGATCGTGCCGGTAGTGCTCGAAGGTGCGGCCGAGGAGGGCTGCCACGGTGGTCTTGCCCGCGCCGCCGCGGATGCTGGTGACGGCGATCTGGCGGCCGGTGGTGATCGGCTGCTGGAGTTCCTGCGCGACCTTGGTGACGGATTCGACCTCCCTGGCCGCCGAGGACCCGATCAGCTTGCGGACGCTGCGTCCGGTACGCCGGGCGGCCGAGTCACCGTTACGGGGTTTGCCCTCTGCCCGCGCGAGTTCGGGGTCGACCGTCGCGGCGGAGAGGGGGGTGGGCAGCGATACCCGCGGGCCCGACTGCTGGGGCTGGTGCTGGGGCTGGTGTTGCGGCGGGGCCTGTGGCCGGGGCTCTGTCCGGGGCCGCTGGGGCTCTGGCGGCGCCTGCTGCTCCGGAGGGTGATCCGGAAGTGCGGGTGCCGCGGGGGCAATCGCGGGGGGTGACGGAGGCGTAGGCGTATGGCGGGCATCGCCGGTCAGTTGATGCAGGACATCACCTTGCCAGTCGTTCCCGGTCATTCCGTTTCCCCTCAAGGCTGTGGCGCTCAGAACGCGTTGAGCAGTCGTGCGTACACACCGAACACGCCCACGGCGAGCGGGCACAGCACGATGACACCGGCGGACTCGGCCAGGTCGGCGAAGCGGCGCAGCCGGACCCGTACATGCTCGGAGGGCTCCAGGACGAGCACGCCGAGCGGCAGCACCGCCGTCACACCCAGCAGAGCCAGCGGCCCGTACGGTGGGCCGTCCGCATTCTCCATCCACAGCATGATGAGCCGTACCAGCAGCGCGGTGCCGGCCGCGAGGAGCACGACGACTTCCGCGACGAGCGGGAAAGCCCTTGAGCGGGACACCAGTACCACGGCGAGGACTGCCGTCAGCGACACCGTCCACGGGTTTGCCACTTCGACGGTGAGCAGCCCGGCGCCGACGGCGGACGCGGCGGTGACGATGGTGGCGAGCGCCAGTCCGCGGTGCGTCGCCGCCAGCGCGGTGTCGACCCCGTAGCGGCTCACGGAGACACCGTGCGACCGGTGGTCGTCCAGCGCCGTCAGCCCGGCCGCCATCAGCGCGAGCCTCGGCAGGAGGCCCAGCACCGCGACCGAAACCACCACCAGCGTGGCGCCGAGCCGGTCAGGATCGTCCAGGAGCAGCGCGGTCAGTTCCCATACGGCGGTGGTGGCCGCCACCCCGCCTGCCCCGATGTACCCGCCGCGCCCGACGGGTGTGAACAGCCCGGTCAGGACGAGTGTCACGACGAGCGCTGCGGCAACAGCGGCCAGCCGCGCCTCCGGTGACCACGCGTGAGCGTCGGCGGCGGTCCACGCAGCCAGCAAGCCGAGCACACCGGCGGTGAGGACGAGGGTCGCGGCGAGGCCGCGGTTGCCGATCCGGTCCGCCGCTGCGCTCAGGGCGGCCAGGAGGAGGGTGAAGCCGAGCAGCGACAGCGCGACAGCCGACATGCCGAAGGCGCCGCGCGCCAGGACCGCGGCTGTGGCGGCGAGGACGACGGTGGCCAGTCCGGCCGAGATCCGGCGTACGGCGGGCCGCCACCGCCAGGTGCGCACGTCGAGGGCCTCGGCCACCTGGTCGGCGACATCGTGTACGGCCGGCATGGAGGGGGCGTTGTGCGTCCGTACCAGCCGCAGCACGGCTCCGTCGGTGACGCCGGCCGAGGCGAGGGTGCCGCTCAGGGGCAGGACCGCACCGTCGGCCGTGACGAGTTGCCGCAGCGCCGGATCACCGGAGATCCGGTCCTCCAGCTGCCGGATCACGTCGGGCAGCAGTCGGCCGATGGGTTCGCCGGACGGCAGCGCGAGCTCCACTCGCCGCCGCTCCCCGACCAGGGTGACGCGGCTCAACTCGGCGCTTTGCGCAGCCCCCATACTCAGCACCGGTCGAAGTTATCATCGGGCCGACCTGCGCACCGAGGTCTCCGTGGAACGTTCGTTCATGAGCCCGGCCGCTGCTGCTCGGCCGGCGTGCTCGCGATGGACGACCTCGAGCCGCTCGGCGTCCCGACCATGAGCCGGTGGCTCGTACGGTCGAACGGCCCGGCGCCCGGCTACGGGAGACGCACCCGTCCGCATCGTCGGTGGGGCGTCCCGGTGTCGGCGAGGCTGCGGAGCCGGGCCGACGGCGGTGCGTCTCCCGAATCGACGCCGACGACCGTGTGGGGGTCCGGGGACGGGCCGGTCCATTCCGCAGTGAAGAAAGTCCGCTCGCATCCCAGCTGCTCCCTGATCGCGTCGTCGACGCAACAAGGCCGCGAGCAGGCAGAGTTGACTCCGTACGACGGAGGAGCAGCGCCCGTCGCTCTCGAGCAGCAGGGCGTCGATGGTCGGGGCCGCGATCTCCAACTCGCCGGATGTGGACGACGGACCGCCGGTCCTCCTCGTCGTCCGGTGCGGGACGCGCTTCCGCGCACGCGGGCGCGGGCCGGTGGGGGACATGCCCGGGACGCCGCGGGCCCGACGGCGGGGGCGGTTCCGTTCACGAGGCCGGAGAGTACGCCGTTCGCCTTGAGCACTACGTCGCACAGGAGGGCCAGCGCGGTGGTCGGTGTCCGTTGCCCCGACTCGATCCGGCTCGGATGTAATGGACGAGACGGGACAGCCCGGCCAAAGACAGTCCGGCTCTTGTCCGGCGTAACTGGAGGGCGGGTCCGAGGAGGACAACCGTCATCGGCGTACTCCTCAGCGAGGCGGTGGGGAACGACATCATCGAGTGAAGTGAAATTTGTCCGATGAACACGGGTGATCACTCATTCATCCCGGTCGGGTCAGTGGCTGTGTCAAAGAGGAATGCGAAGGGGGCGGCTGCGGTCGGTCGGCGCGACGGAGAAGTCGGCGAACCGCGGATGGTGATCGCGGTCGCCGGAGAGGTAGAGGCGGCGTGCGGCGTGTGGTCCAGCGGAGTTGATCGACCACGTGGCGTGTGCGGCCGCCGGGAGGCCACTTCGTACGTGATCCCTCGGCGTTCGGCGCGGGCGTTCGGCGCTCTGCGCTCGGTGGCGCAGCGCGAGGCGATGGCCGTGCGCCTCGTAGGAGCGCCGCGCGCCCGAAGGCGCCGACGGGGAACCGGAGTACGACGAAGGCCCCGACCGGTTTCCCGGTCGGGGCCTTCGTTTCTGCCCGGTGAGAGCAGTGCGGAGGATACGAGATTCGAACTCGTGAGGGGTTGCCCCCAACACGCTTTCCAAGCGTGCGCCCTAGGCCACTAGGCGAATCCTCCGCGGCAAACAATACAAGACCCGAGGCAGTGGTAGCGAACTCGTTCTCACCCCGTCCTATCCGCTAGGGTGGGGCTCAGCCCCTCACGTGGCGCCATCTCACCGAACTCCCCCAGGGCCGGAAGGCAGCAAGGGTAGGCGGGCTCTGGCGGGTGCGTGGGGGGCCCTTTCTTTTCCCCCGCCGGCGGCTCAGTCCCTCGGCCGTGGAGCCGACGGCCGGGCGCCGGGTCGGGGCGGACGGGCGGCCGGGTCCGGTTGTCGGTGCGGGCCGATATCGTCGTATGCGTGTCGTCCCTCGCGCTCTACCGCCGCTACCGCCCCGAGACCTTCGCCGAGGTCATCGGGCAGGAGCATGTCACCGGTCCGCTGCAGCAGGCGCTGCGCAACAACCGGGTCAACCACGCGTATCTGTTCAGTGGCCCGCGCGGCTGCGGCAAGACGACCAGCGCTCGTATCCTCGCCCGCTGCCTGAACTGCGTGCAGGGCCCCACGCCCACGCCCTGCGGCGAGTGCCAGTCCTGCCGCGACCTGGCGCGCAACGGGCCCGGATCGATCGACGTCATCGAGATCGACGCGGCGTCCCACGGTGGTGTGGACGACGCCCGCGAGCTGCGGGAGAAGGCGTTCTTCGGCCCGGCCTCGAGCCGGTACAAGATCTACATCATCGACGAGGCGCACATGGTCACCTCGGCGGGCTTCAACGCCCTGCTGAAGGTGGTGGAGGAGCCGCCGGAGCATCTCAAGTTCATCTTCGCGACGACGGAGCCCGAGAAGGTCATCGGCACGATCCGCTCGCGCACGCACCACTACCCCTTCCGGCTGGTGCCGCCCAGCACGCTGCGCGACTACCTCGGCGAGGTGTGCGAGCGCGAGGCGATCCCGGTCGAGGACGGCGTGCTGCCGCTGGTCGTACGGGCCGGGGCGGGTTCCGTACGGGACTCGATGTCCGTCATGGACCAGCTCCTCGCCGGCGCGGCCGAGGACGGTGTGACATACGTCATGGCCACCGCGCTGCTCGGATACACGGACTCGTCGCTGCTCGACGAGGTCGTCGATGCCTTCGCCGCGGGCGACGGCAGCACGGCGTTCGAGATCGTGGACCGCGTCATCGAGGGCGGTAACGACCCGCGGCGCTTTGTCGCCGACCTTCTGGAACGGCTGCGCGACTTGGTGATCCTCGCCGCCGTGCCCGGGGCGGCGGAGAAGGGGCTGATCGACGCCCCGGCGGACGTCGTGGAGCGGATGCAGGCTCAGGCCGCGGTCTTCGGCGCGGCTGAGCTCAGCCGCGCGGCGGACTTGGTCAACGAGGGTCTGACCGAGATGCGGGGCGCCACGTCACCGCGGCTGCAGCTCGAGCTGATCTGCGCGCGGGTGCTGCTGCCGGCGGCCTTCGGCGACGAGCGTTCGATGCAGGCCAGGCTGGACCGGCTGGAGCGGGGTGCGCTCGCGGGCGGGCTCTCCGGAGCGGGGCCCGGCCCCGCGATGGGGTACGTACCGGGGCCGGACGACGCCCATGCCCCCGCTGCCCACGCCCCCGCCGCTCCTGCTGCGGGATCCGGCCCGGCGGCTGCCCGTGCGGCACTGCCCGGCCGCGCGGCAGGACCGCAATCCGGTGCCGGTGCTGGTGCGGGTGCCGGTGCGGGTGTGCCTGAGGGTGCGGCCGCGGCGCAGGCCGGGCCGGAACAGGCAGCCGCGGCACCACCGGCTGCCCCCGGACGGCCGGGGGGAACCGGAGCGGCAGCCGAGCAGGGCCAGGGAGGCGCCGTCTCCCGCCCGGGCGCCTGGCCCGGCGGCGGATCACCCCAGACCGAATCCTCCGGCGGTGCCGGACGGCAGCCCGGTGGCTGGCCTTCGGCCGGTACGCCGGGCGCGGGCGCACCGGCGGCGTCTCCCACTCCCCCCTCATCCCCGGCTCCCGCGACACCCGCGGCGGGCGGCCCCGCACCGGGGGCGGCGCAGGGTGCCGTACAGGTCCGGCAGAAGTGGCCGGACATCCTTGAGGCGGTGAAGAACCGGCGCCGCTTCACCTGGATCCTGCTGAGCCAGAACGCCCAGGTCGCGGGCTTTGACGGCACCACGCTCCAACTCGGTTTCTCCAATGCCGGCGCCCGGGACAGCTTCGTCGGGGGCGGCAGCGAGGATGTGCTCCGGCAGGCGTTGAACGACTCACTGGGCGTCCAGTGGAAGGTCGAGGCGATCGTCGACCCGTCGGGAGGCGGAGCGCAGGGAGGCGGTGCCTCAGGCCCGGGCCTCGGCGGCGGTGGCCCGGCGGCCCCGCGGCCATCGGCCCCGGCTCCGGCCCGGGAAGCGCAGCCTCCCGCACGGCCCGCGACCCCCGCACCTGCTCCTCGGCCCGCTCCATCGGAGACGGAGCCGCGGCCCGAGGCCCCGTCGTACCGGGAGCCCGAGCCTCCGCCCGTCGCGCCGGAGGACGACATGCCCACCGAGGACGACCCGGACCTCGACGACACGGCCCTGAGTGGGCACGACCTGATCGTCCGGGAGCTCGGGGCGACGGTCGTGGAGGAGTACACGAACGAGTAGGGCATCTGCCCCCGGCCCCGGCCGCACCGCTCCATGACCCCTGACCTCCGCTCCGTGCTTCGCCGCTCCACGGACCTCGTGCACAACGGCATTCGCCACAACTGCCCGCACGCGTGCGACCGGAGACCGGATCCCGTGGGGCGCCCGGAGCCCCCGAACCCGTACCGCCCGGAGCCCGGAACCCGTATCGCCGGAGACCCAATGTGGACCCCGCCCCGGGCCGCGGCGCGTACTCGTCGTCGGCCGGAGCCCGCGGCTCCGCTCCGCCGCGCCGCCGACCGGGGCTCCTCCCCACGGCGTAGCGCGCGGCGTCCCCTGACCACGTAGGCTCGGGCTACCGAACAAAAGTCGTCGAATGCCAGGAGTGAAGCCGTGATTCCCGGTGGTGGGCAGCCCGATATGCAGCAGCTGCTTCAGCAGGCACAGAAGATGCAGCAGGATCTCGCCGCGGCCCAGCAAGAACTGGCCGAGACCCCTGTCGAAGGGTCCGCGGGCGGCGGGCTCGTCAAGGCCACGGTGACCGGAGCCGGCGAGCTCCAGGGCCTGGTCATCGACCCGAAGGCCGTGGATCCTGAGGACACGGAGACCCTCGCGGATCTCGTTCTCGCGGCCGTCCGGGACGCGAACAACGCAGCGCAGGAACTCCAGCAGCAGAAGCTCGGCCCGCTCGCCCAGGGCCTCGGCGGAATGCCGGGTCTCCCCTTCTGACCCGGCTGACCCGGCGGTCTCCCGGCCGGCGGCTCCTGACGGGCGGGCCCCGGCCCGAAGGCTCGACCTGGCCATTCTGATCCGGTCCTTAATGCGGATCAACTAGCGTACGTGGCAGGAAAGAAGAAGGAGACGGCGTTCCGTGTATGAAGGCGTGGTCCAGGACCTCATCGACGAGTTGGGCAGGCTGCCCGGCGTCGGTCCCAAGAGCGCGCAGCGGATCGCCTTCCACATCCTCCAGGCGGAGCCGGCCGACGTCCGCCGGCTCGCCCACGCACTGACCGAGGTCAAGGCCAAGGTCCGGTTCTGCGCCGTCTGCGGCAATGTCGCGCAGGAGGAGCAGTGCCGGGTCTGTCAGGACCCGCGCCGGGACCGCGCGGTCATCTGCGTGGTCGAGGAGCCGAAGGACGTCGTCGCAATCGAGCGGACCCGTGAGTTCCGGGGCCGCTACCACGTGCTCGGCGGGGCCATCAGCCCCATCGAGGGCGTGGGTCCGGACGACCTGCGGATCAGGGAGCTGCTGGCCCGGCTCGCCGACGGCGCCGTCACCGAGCTGATCCTGGCCACCGACCCGAATCTCGAGGGGGAGGCCACCGCCACCTACCTTGCGCGCATGGTGAAGCCCATGGGACTGAAGGTCACGCGACTGGCCAGCGGGCTCCCTGTAGGGGGAGACCTGGAGTACGCCGACGAGGTAACGCTGGGCCGTGCCTTCGAAGGGAGACGACTTCTCGATGTCTGACGCCACGCTGCACGACAGCAAGCAGGATCCGGACGACTTCGCGGTTCAGATCGCCGACCAGATCGAGAGCTTCATCGTCGCCGTCACGGAAGTGGCGAAGGGCGACGAACCCGGTAGCGCGATCCCGTATCTGCTGCTGGAGGTGTCCCAGCTGCTCCTCGCGGGCGGCCGGCTCGGCGCGCATGAGGACATCGTTCCCGAGGAGCAGTACGAGGCGGACACCGGCCCGGAGCCGGATGACGTCGACGAGCTGCGCGAGCGCTTCGCCGAGCTGCTCGACCCCGCGGACGTCTACTCCGAGGTCTTCGACCCGTACGTGCCGCGCAGCGAGCCCGTGGCCTGCCGGATCTCCGACGACCTCGCGGACATCATCACCGACCTGCGGCACGGGATGGCCCACTACCGGGCGGGCCGGGTTTCCGAGGCCCTGTGGTGGTGGCAGTTCTCGTACTTCTCCAACTGGGGCCCCACCGCCTCCGCCGCGCTCCGCGCCCTCCAGTCGCTGCTGGCCCACATCCGTACCGAGAGCCCGCTGGACGAGCTGGACGGCCTGGACACGGACGCCGAGGCGGCCTCGGACGACGGATCTCTGGAGGAGGAGGCGGGCCGGGTGATGGCCGAGGAGATCGCGGCCCCGCTGGGCCTCCGTCCGGCACGCGTCCGCCGCTGAGCCCGGAGGCCGGAGCTCGGAGGCCGGAGGCCGGCGCCCTGAGCCCTGAGCCCCTGGCCCGGTGCCTGAGCCCGGCTTTCGCGCCCACTTCCGGCCGGCCGGCCGACCGTTCCGTCAGGACGGCGTTGCCCGGTCCCTGCCTCGGCCCTGGCTTCCTGCCAGGGCGAAAACCGAAAGCCGCCGGTCGGGGGACCGAGCGACTGTCCACGCGTGCCGGTGACGCATCGAACCGGCCGGAACCGGCCGCGGTCCGGTTTGGCACGGATGTGACCTGGGTTACGTTCCGGTGTGCTCCGCCTGGTATTGGGCAGGGGCAATCGCGGAGCGGGCACGGGAGTCCGGCACGTCTCAATGATCACGGAGTGAGCAACGTGTCTCACAATGCGATATTGAGATGGCTGATTCCGCCTGCTCGTTAGACTGAGCCGACCGAAGGATCCCGATACGGGGTCCCCGGAAGACAGAGTTACGAGGAGCGCACGTGGGCCTTGTCGTGCAGAAGTACGGCGGCTCCTCCGTTGCGGATGCCGAAGGCATCAAGCGCGTCGCCAAGCGAATCGTCGAAGCCAAGAGGACCGGCCACCAGGTGGTCGTCGTGGTTTCGGCGATGGGCGATACGACGGATGAGCTGATCGATCTCGCTGCGCAGGTATCCCCGATCCCTGCCGGACGAGAGTTCGACATGCTGCTGACCGCCGGAGAGCGGATCTCCATGGCGCTGCTGGCGATGGCGATCAAAAACCTCGGACACGAGGCGCAATCGTTCACCGGCAGCCAGGCGGGAGTCATCACCGACTCGGTCCACAACAAAGCGCGGATCATCGACGTCACGCCGGGTCGGATCAAGAGCTCGGTCGACGAGGGCAACATCGCCATCGTCGCCGGCTTCCAGGGGGTGTCCCAGGACAAGAAGGACATCACCACCCTCGGCCGCGGCGGATCCGACACCACCGCGGTGGCACTCGCCGCCGCGCTGGACGCCGAGGTGTGCGAGATCTACACCGATGTCGATGGTGTCTTCACCGCCGATCCGCGGGTCGTGAAGAAGGCCCGCAAGATCGACTGGATCTCCGCGGACGACATGCTGGAGCTCGCCAGCTCCGGCTCCAAGGTGCTCCTGCACCGCTGCGTCGAGTACGCACGCCGATACAACATTCCGATCCACGTCCGGTCGTCGTTCTCCGGCTTCCGGGGCACCTGGGTCAGCAACGAGCAGCGAGGGGACCACCAGCCGATGGAGCAGGCACTCATTTCGGGGGTTGCCCACGACACGTCCGAGGCGAAGGTCACGGTCGTCGGGGTGCCGGACAAGCCCGGCGAGGCGGCCACGATCTTCCGTGCCATCGCGGACGCCGAGATCAACATCGACATGGTGGTGCAGAACGTCTCGGCGGCCTCCACCGGTCTGACCGACATCTCCTTCACCCTGCCCAAGACCGAGGGACGCAAGGCCATCGAGGCGCTGGAGCGGACCAAGAGCGCCATCGGCTTCGAGTCGCTTCGCTACGACGACCAGATCGCCAAGATCTCGCTCGTCGGCGCCGGCATGAAGACCAACCCGGGCGTCACCGCGGGCTTCTTCGAGGCGCTCTCGGGCGCCGGGGTCAACATCGAGCTGATCTCCACATCGGAGATCCGCATTTCGGTCGTCACCCGTGCGGATGACGTCAACGAGGCCGTCCGCGCGGTGCACACCGCCTTCGGCCTGGACAGCGAGAGCGACGAAGCCGTCGTGTACGGAGGTACCGGTCGATGACTGCGGCCCGTAAGCCCACCCTTGCCGTCGTCGGCGCCACCGGCGCCGTCGGCACCGTGATGCTCGGCATCCTCTCGGAGCGCGCCGACATCTGGGGCGAGATCCGTCTCATCGCCTCCCCGCGCTCGGCCGGAAAGAAGCTCATCGTGCGCGGCGAGGAGGTCGAGGTCGTCGCGCTGAGCGAAGAGGCCTTCGAGGGCGTCGACGTCGCGATGTTCGACGTGCCGGACGAGGTCTCGGCGGAGTGGGCGCCGATCGCCGCGGCCAAGGGCGCGGTCGCGGTCGACAACTCCGGAGCCTTCCGGATGGACCCGGACGTGCCGCTGGTCGTACCCGAGGTGAACGCGCACGCGGCACGGGTCCGCCCGCGCGGCATCATCTCCAACCCCAACTGCACCACCCTGTCGATGATCGTCGCCATGGGTGCGCTGCACTCCGAGTGGGGCCTTTCCGAGCTGATCATCTCCTCGTACCAGGCCGTCTCCGGCTCGGGCAAGGAGGGTGTCGACACGCTCCGCGACCAGATCGCCAAGGTCGCGGGGACGGATCTGGGCACGCAGCCCGGCGATGTACGCCGCGCGGTGGGCGAGTTCGGCCCCTACCCGGCGCCGATCGCACTCAACGTGGTGCCGTTCGCCGGCTCGCTGAAGGAGGACGGCTGGTCCTCCGAGGAGCTCAAGGTCCGCAACGAGTCCCGCAAGATCCTTGGGCTGGCCGGCCTGCGGGTCACCGCGACCTGCGTGCGCGTGCCCGTGATCACCACGCACTCGCTGACCGTCCATGCGCGGTTCGAGAGCGACGTGACGGTCGACAAGGCGCACGAGATCCTCAGTGGTGCGCCGGGCGTGGTGCTGTGCGACAACCCGGCCGAGGGCGAGTTCCCGACGCCGGCGGACGTCGTCGGTACCGACCCGACCTGGGTCGGCCGGGTGCGGCGCTCGATGGACGACCCGAAGGCGCTGGAACTCTTCGTGTGCGGCGACAACCTGCGCAAGGGCGCCGCGCTGAACACCGCCCAGATCGCGGAAGTTGTGGCGGCGGAGTTCGCCGGCGCGTAGAACGGCGTACGATCGTAGCCCGCAGGACTTGTGAAGATTGTGTGATCAAGTCGCTGGTCCGTACCACTTGAACTGGACCAGTGATCTGTTCGACTATTCGCTCCCCGCCCACTGCAACCGGCAGTTGGGTGGGGAGCGTCTTTGCTGCCGTCGTTCAAAGTCGCTGTGATAATTGGGGCATTTGGGAAAGAACGGTGCGCATGAGGTCATTTGATGCTTCGTCAAAAGCGGTGGCTCACGCGTACAACCCTGACGGGGGGAAGCGTGTCCAACAAGCGTGGCAGAGGTACTCGGCATTTCAGCGACCCCCGGGGGCGGCGCAGCGGTTCTGCGTCCGCTCCGTCCCCGTGCAACCGGCGGTATGCCGGTGATCGCTCCCATGCCTGCCGCGCGTCCCACACGCATACCGTCGCAGCGCGAGGGCACTGACGAGGCGATGGCAGCCGGCACCACAATCGATCACCTCACCGAGACCTACCGCGCCCACTACCGGTCGCTGCTCGGCCTCGCCGCGCTCCTCCTCGACGACACCGCCTCCTGCGAGGACGTCGTACAAGAGGCGTTCATTCGCGTGCACTCCGCGCGCAGCAGGGTCCGCGAACCGGAGAAGACCCTCGCCTATCTGCGGCAGACGGTCGTCAATCTGTCCCGCTCCGCGCTGCGTCGCCGGATCCTCGGGCTGAAGCTCCTCAGCAAGCCGATGCCCGACATGGCGAGCGCGGAGGAGGGGGCGTACGAGCAGCTGGAGCGCGATCAATTGATCAAGGCGATGCGAGGACTGCAGCGCCGGCAGCGCGAGGTGCTCGTGCTGCGTTACTTCGCCGATATGACGGAAGCGCAGGTGGCCGAGACACTCGGTATATCGCTGGGCTCGGTCAAGGCGTACGGCTCGCGGGGGATCGCGGCGCTTCGCGTCGCCATGGAGGCCCCGGCATGAGTGAGAAGGACTACGGCCCGGACAGCCAGGCCGGCCCGGAAGGGCGGTCGAACGGCCTGGACGGCCTGGACGGACGGGAAGCGCTGAACGGACCGGACGGCCTGGATGGTCCGGACCGACCGGACGGCCCGGACCGACCGGACGACCTGGATCGACCGGACGACCTGGATCGACCGGACGACCTGGACGGCTCCGACGGGCAACCGGCCGACGAATTGGCGCTCCGGCGGCTGCTGCACAGCGTGGTCGACGAGATCGAGCCGACGCCCGATGCCCTCGAACATCTGCGGCGCGCCGTCCCGGCCCGCCGGGCCCGTAAGCGGCAGGCACTCGTCGGCGCGGCAGCAGCGGTGGTGCTCGTCGGGGCGGCGGTGCCCGCGCTGATCCATGTCGCGCGGAGCGGCGACGCGACGCAGGACCGGCCGGCCAACGCCGGGCACAGCGAGCGCACCCACGGCGGCGCCGGGGGCGGCGCGGTGAACGAGAACGGGGACGGTCACCGGGAGAAGGGCGAGCCGTCCGGCAAGGCCACCCAGGACGGGAAACACGGCAAGGGCAAGAAGGACGGCAGGACCAGGGAGCCGGGCGGCGGCACTGTCGGCGGCGGCACCGGCCCGTCCGAGACCATGGCGGCCACCTCGCCCACGTGTACCCGCAACCAGCTCGCCAACGGCGTTGCCTCGCCCGGCACGATGGACGGCGGGAGCACGGTCTACGGCTCGTTCCGGGTCACCAACACCTCGGGGACGACCTGCACGGTCGACGGCGGCGGGCTCGTCATCGCGACCGCGCAGGGCAGCGCCGACAGCACCCGCATCACGGTTGTGGACCACACGGCGGGCGACGCGGCCACCGGACTTCCCGACCCGGACGGTCAGCCGCAGCAGGTGATCCTCCAGCCCGGACACGGGTACGAGGTCAAGTTCGCCTGGATCCCGGCCGATGGTGGCTCGGGCGGCTGTCCCGACCCCGATACGTCCCCGGACCCCGGCAGTACGGGCGAGCCCGGCTCGGACGCGGCGGCCCAGACGGCGGCCGAAGAGCCGGCCACCGAACCCGCGGGCAGTGTGGCGCTCAGCCACACGCCGCAGGCCGGCGAACCCGCGGCCGCCGGCGCGACGATCACCAACGCCTGCGCCGGCACGATCTACCGCACGGGAGCGCTGGCAGCGTCCTGAACCCGGCTCCGCGGCACAGCCGTTGTGCCCGGACGCTGCGCGTACCGCTGTCGGCAGGCCCCCGTGAGGCCCGACAGGACTCGGGAGGACTCGGGAGGGCGGCAGACCTCGGGAGGGGAGAGCGGGCGGACCCATGCCCACGGATCCGTCCCGTCGGCCGGGCTGCCTCCGCCGAAGGGCCGCACGAGCCGCGCTCGGCGGACCGGGCGGGGCGCCGCCCAGGCCGGACCCCGGAGGGGGCCGGCCGGCCGGGGGCCCGTACCGTGGGGGTGTGTACCGGTTCCTGCTGACTCCCCGCTGGTGGGGAATCAACCTCTTCGTCGCGATCGGCGTACCCTTCTGCCTCTTCATGGGCAGCTGGCAGCTCAGCCGTTTCGAGGCGCGTGTGGAATCCCACCAGGAGCAGCAGCGGAACGAGGTCACCCACGCGAGGGCGGCTGCCGCGCCGCTGACCGATCTGCTGCCGGTCACCACCGAGACCTCCGGCCGGCTCGCCAGTACCACCGGCCGCTACGAGGACCAACTGCTTGTCCCGGACCGCCGGTTGGACGACAAGCGCGGCTTCTACGTCCTCACCCTGCTGCGTACGGCCGACAGCGGCAAGGCGCTGCCGGTCGTCCGAGGCTGGCTCCCCGGGGACGCCGGCACCGCCGATGTCCCCGCCCCGCCGGAGGGCACGGTCACCGTCACCGGCGCACTCCAGGCTTCGGAGAACCAGGGCACGGACGGAGTCCACGCGGGCGGCGGTCTCCCGGACGGCCAGCTCGGGATGATCAGCGCGGCATCACTGGTCAACCTCGTGCCGTACCAGGTGTACGACGCGTGGATCACCCTCCCCGGAGCCGGAGCCGGAGCCGGAGCCGGAGCCGGAGCCGAGGCAGGGGCAGGGGCAGGGGCCGGGAATGGAACCGAGGCCGGGACCGAAATCGGCGCCGGAACCGGAACACCGGGCGCGTTGCGACCGGTGCCGCCGACAGCCGTCGAGGGCAGCGGCCTCGACCTCAAGGCCTTCCAGAACCTCGGCTACACCGGTGAGTGGTTCGTCTTCGCGGGCTTTGTGATCTTCATGTGGTTCCGCCTCTTCCGCCGGGAGGCGGAGGCCCAGCGCGATCTGGCACTGGGCCTTCCGCCGGAGCGGACCGAGCTTCCGTCCCCTCAGCCCACAGCAGGCGCGGGCAAGTAGCGCAGCGCGAAGTCGATCTCCAGCTGCAGCTGTTTGATCCGCTCCTCCACGACCAGGGACCCGTGCCCCGCGTCGTACCGGTACACCTCGTGCGGAGCGCCCCTCTCCTCCAGCCTCCGTACATAGTTCTCCACCTGCTGGATGGGGCAGCGCGGATCGTTCACACCCGCCGATATGTAGACCGGCGCCCGCACCTGGTCGACGTACGTCAGGGGTGACGACGCCTCGAAGCGCTCGGGCACCTCCTCCGGCGTACCGCCCAGCAGAGTGCGGTCCATCGCCTTCAGCGCCTCCATCTCGTCGTGGTAGGCGGTGACATAGTCCGCCACCGGTACGGCCGCCAGGCCCAGCGCCCAGGCCTCCGGCTGCGTCCCGAGCCCGAGCAGCGTCAGATAGCCGCCCCACGAGCCGCCCGCGAGCACCAGTCGTTCCGGATCGGCGAGCCCGGACTCCACCGCCCAAGCGCGGACCGCCGCTATGTCCTCGAGCTCGATGAGCCCGATCCGGTGCTTGAGGGCATCCGTCCACTCCCGGCCGTATCCGGTCGAGCCGCGGTAGTTGACCCGGACGACCGCGAAGCCGTGGTCCACCCAGGCCGCCGGCCCGGCGGCGAAGGCATCGCTGTCGTGCCAGGTGGGCCCGCCGTGGATGTCGAAGACGGTCGGGAACGGGCCCGGGCCCTCCGGCTTCTGCACCAGCGCGTGCACCCGGCCTCCCGGGCCCTCCACCCATGCGTCGGTGACCGGGACGGACTCCGGAGCCTTCAGGCCGGGGGTCCCGCCGGCAGAGCCGGCGGGAGGGTCCAGCACTGTTCGCCCGGTCGTCGACCGGACCACCGGCGGCAGCGCCGCCGAGGACCACAGGAACTCAACCGACCCGTCCGGGCGGGCAGTCGCCTCCGACACCGTCCCGGCCGGAGTCTCCAGGCGCACCAGCTCGCCGGAGGTGAGCTCGTACCGCCACAGCTCGCTGCGGGCCTGGTGGCTGTGCTCGATCAGCAGCGCCGACCGGTCCGGGAGGCGGCTCTCCTCGCCGTCCTTCGGCGAGGCGGGCCCCTGCGCGCCCTGGTGCGGCTGCGGGAACCACTCAGCGCTTATCTCTCCCGGCAGATCGATGGCGAGCGCCGTCTCCTCTCCCGACAGCGGATCCCAGATCATCGGTTCCCAGCGGCCCCTGCGCTGGTGCCCGACGAGCATCCGCGAGTCCCCGTCGACCGGCGCGAATCCCAGGCAGGACAGTCCCAGCTCCTCGGTCCCGCCCTTGGTGTCGTCCAGCTCGGCGACAGCGGTGCCGTCGAGGCGCAGGACCCGCAGGGCGGAGTGCATCGCGTCGCCGTGCTCGGTGTGCTCCACCGCGATCAGGGTGCCGTCGTGCGACAGGTCGCCCACGCCGGCCGACTCGCGGTGCCGGTAGATCTCCACCGGCTCACCACCCGGCCGTATGACATGGACCGTCGACCCCTCCTCGTCCGTGGACCGCCCGACCACGGAGGTGCCGTCCCGGCCCAGCGCCAGCCCGGCGGGGTACGAGGGCTCCAGACCGGGCGCCGCGGGCTCGTCCTCGCCACCGCCGAAGGGCTGCCGGAGCCAGACCCCGAATTCGTCGCCGTCCGTATCGCTGAACCACCAGATCCACTCGCCGTCCGGTGACAGCACACCGTCCGTCGTACCGTTCGGCCGGTCCGTGGCCTGCCGCTGCGCGCCGCTCGTCCGGTCCCATGCGTACAGCTCGTACGTCCCCGTCGCATTCGACACGAACAGCGACCGGTCGGGCGCATTCTCCGCCCAGTCCGGCAGCCCGATCCGCGGTGCCCTGAAGCGCTTCTCCCAGTCCGGCATGGAGCCGGTGGACCCAGTGGACCCAGTGGTCTCGTCAGTCATGACCCCATTCTGCGCAGACCCACGGACAGGGCGCCGACGGGGCTCCCAGCCTGTGGACAACTCTTCTTTGCGTGCGCGGAGCCGCAGCTCAGGGGGCAGCGGGGCCGATATGGGGCGATGATCCTCTTCAGGTGAGAAGCTGAAATCAGTGGACGCGTCCTCCGGGGAGTGAGCCCGATGGGAACCAGCATGCATGTGGTCTGGAGCAAGAAAACGCCTGATCAGGTGGTCTATGAGACCTACGCGATCGTGGCGACCGAGAAGGACGACAGCCCCCGGCCCGCGGTCAAAAGCCGTAGACACGAAGTGCGCATCCGCAGCCGGACCCACGCCGCGGAGATCGCGGCCGAGCACGGGTACGAGCTCTTCGGGGAGGGCGAGGCCTGGGAGAGCCTGCCCGAGGATTAGGCCACTCCCGGTCCGGCAGGGGCGTCGGCGGCGTCGTCAGAGTCGTCGCAAACGCTGATCCGCAGGCGAGGCCCGTTGGGTCGGCCCATGCAAACGAAGGCTGCTCAGGGCCACCGGCAGCGGTGGGTGCCGGCACCGGGTCACCGCGATCGGCGTGGGATGCAGCTGCCGTCCTCACTCCGTAAGCTCGTATACGGGAGTGCCCGCCGATGGACCGAGTTCCACCAGGCGCGCGACGCCGCTCGTCTCCAGCTCCTTGAGGCGCAGGAGTAAAGCGATGGACGCACTGCTTGAGCGTGTGCTCGAAGTCCACGGTGGGCTGGACCGCTGGAGGAACGTCTCGACCCTCAGCGCACGGATCACTTACGGCGGCCCGTCCTGGGAGTTCAAGCGTCACGCCGACTTCACAGCGCACTACGGCGGAGAGTGGCTCGCGCCAGGCGCCGAGGTACAGCTCCTCCAAGGAGACGGCCGGGCTCGGTGGCGCTGCTCGGGTTCCCCGGATGGCGAAGGCGAAGGCGTGGTACAGCTCGCCCGAGTACCGGAGGATCCGGGCGGCCTCCGGCGGCCAGGGTTGATCGAGCTCTCGTGCTGGCATGGAGCCGTTCATGACCACACCGCGGGACCTGTTGATCGTTGCGACGGACATGGCGTCCAGTCGTCCTGTGGAGCCTGGCGCTCTGTCGCTTGCGCTCGCGGGAGCCGAGGCGATCGACCTCCTGGATGCCCAGGCCATCGGACTGGACGGCGATCACATCGTGCCGGGCCA
>NZ_JBEXKU010000032.1:0-79733 GCF_040609575.1 Streptomyces sp. NPDC004647
CCCCGCCCTTTTTTTTGCCGCGGGGCCGGGGGGCCCGCGTTTTTTTGTGTCCGTGGGGGGGGGGGGGGGGGGCCGCCCCGGGGGGCCCCCCCCCCTCCGCTCTCACACGCGTACCGAAGAGCTATCCGGCCGACACCGCGGGGCGGCGGCTGGCGATGACCTTCTTCGCCAGGGCCCGCGGGCTGGTCAGGAACCCCCAGCCCCACGACATGTGCATCGTCGCCAGCGCCACCGGGATCTGCAGCCGGGCCCTCACCGGCAGGCCCTTGCCCGCCGGGACCGAGCCCGCCGCGATCGCCGCGAGATAGCCGGCCGGGACGACGAAGCCCCAGCGGGAGAACGCGGCGCCCACGACGAGGCCCGCCGCGATGACGGCCAGCGCGGCCGGCGGGGCGAGGTAGCGGAGGTTGATCGAGCCCTGGTGGTACCGGGCGACGACATGGCGCCAACGGCCGTAGTTCTTGTACTGCTTGGCGAGCGCCCGCACACTCGGCCGCGGCCGGTAGGAGACCTTCAGCTCCGGCGAGAACCAGATCAGACCGCCCGCCTCGCGGATCCGGAAGTTCAGCTCCCAGTCCTGGGCGCGGATGAATTCCTCGTTGTAGCCGCCCTGCTGCTCCAGCGCCTCGCGCCGGAAGACGCCCAGATAGACGGTCTCGGCCGGGCCCGCCTGGCCTCCCGTGTGAAAGGCCGCGTTGCCCACACCGATCTTCGATGTCATCGCGGCGGCGACGGCGCGCTCCCAGTCGTTCTCGCCCTCGGCGTGCATGATGCCGCCGACGTTCTGCGCGCCGGTCTCCTCGAGAAGACGGACCGCGGTGGCGATGTAGTCCGGCGAGAGCATTCCGTGGCCGTCCACCCGCACCACCACGGGGTGCCGGGACGCCTTGATGGCCGCGTTGAGCGCGGCGGGCGTCCGGCCGGTGGGGTTCGGCACGGTGTGCACACGGCCCCAGGCATTCGACGCGGTCTCGCGTACGAGCTCGGCGGCGATCTCGTCCGTACGGTCCGTGGAGGGGCCGAGGGCGATCACCACCTCGAGCTCGCCGGCGTACTCCTGCTCCAGGATGTGCCGGACCGAATTGCTCAGATGGCGTTCCTCGTTCAGCACCGGCATGATCACGGAAACGGCCGGAAGCTGCGGTTCGGGGGATGCGTTCATCGGGGCTCACGTTACCGCGAATGGCGGACAAGGCCGTACGCGGCCGGGTGGCAGCACGGCCCGCGGGCGGCGTGGGGCCGTGGGCCGCAGATCGTATGGACCTACCGTGAGCTCGGTCACAGCCAAGCCCTGCGGAGGTGTCCCCCGTTGACCGCACCGGCTCCCTCCCCGGCCCCTTCCCCCCTGCCTCCCCCCGGGCGCTCCGCGCAGCGCCGCGCCCGCTGGGGACGGCTGGCCGTCGGTGTGTCTGTGCTCGTGCTGGCCGCGGGGGGCGCCGGGCACGCGCTGGTGGCCAGGCTGGACACGGCCATCGGCAGGGTCGATCCGTTCGAAGGGCTGAACGACCGCCCCAGGAGCAGCGGCGGGCTGAACTTCCTGCTGGCCGGCACCGACGGCCGGGAAAAGCTCACGGAACAGGAGCGGAAGCGGTACCACCTCGGCGGCGCCCCCTGCCACTGCACCGACACGATCATGCTGGTGCACCTGTCGGCGGACCGGAAACGGGCGAGTGTCGTCAGCATCCCCCGCGACTCGTACGTACAGCTGCCCGCGCACACCGACCGGGCGACCGGCGAGCGGCTGCCGGCCCGGCCGGGAAAGATCAACGCCGCCTACGCGCGCGGCGGCCCGCAGCTGACCGTACGCACCGTGGAGCACATGACCGGTATCCATATCGACCACTACCTGGAAGTGGACTTCACCAGCTTCATGCGGACCGTCGACGTCCTCGGAGGGGTCGACATCTGCTCGGTGCGGCCGATGAAGGACAGCTATACCGGCCTCGATCTGCCGGCCGGGGCCAGCAGGCTGAACGGCGGGCAGGCCCTGCAGTACGTACGCTCCCGGCACATCGACGGAGCCGCCGACCTCGGCCGGATGCAGCGCCAGCAGCGCTTCCTCGCGGCCCTGGTGGACAGGGTGACCAGCGGTGGTGTGCTGCTGAACCCGGTGAAGTTCCAGAAGGCCGCCTCCACCCTCCTCGGCTCGGTGCGCGCGGACCGCGGCTTCGGCACGGACGAACTGCTGGATCTGGGCCGGGCGATGCGGGACTTCGGTCCGGCCTCCTCGGAGTTCACCTCCGTGCCCATCGAGAACGCCGGCTTCGTGGTGCCGGGCCTCGGCTCGACCGTGAAGTGGGACAGCGGCAAGGCCGGCCGGATCTTCCGCGCGCTGCGAGCCGACCGGTCTCTCGCCGTCCACCGGCCGGAGCGGGAACGGGTGGCTCTGGTGGACGTGGCGCCCGGACGGGTGCGGGTGCAGGTCGACAACGGCACCGACCGGGCGGGCCTCGCCCGGCGGGTGAGCGGGGCACTGCGCGCCACCGGATTCCTCACCACCTCGGTCCCCGGCGACGCGGCCGTCCCCGCTCGCGGGACGGTCGTCACGTACGACCCGGACTGGGACCGCTCTGCGCGTACGGTCGCGGCCGCGCTGCCGGGCGCGGACCTGCGGCCCGTCTACGGACATGGCCCGGTGATCCGCGTCACGGTCGGCGAGGACTTCCGGAAGGTGCGGAGCGTACAGGCGGACGGCCTGGCGCAGCACGGTACGGGCGCGGGTTCCCCCGGGGGCACGGCGGTCACCGGCGATCAGGTCATCTGTTCCCGGCGCACCGCAGTGGCCAGCCGGCCCGGTTGACCAGTGCTGTCAGTCGCCTCTCGGACCGGGCCCGAGCTTCGCTTCGTGACGTAAAGTCGACATAGCCACACGCTCCGTCACCATGGCGGGCCGGCGGCGGGATCCAGGAATCCGGGACGTCAGGAATCGATGCCCTCGGCGATCCGTTTGGCGCGCAGCTCCTTGATCGCCCGGCGGCGGGCGAGCCGGTGCGTACGCCGGATCTGCGCCTCCTGGTAACGGCGCTTGTCCCGCTCGGTCTCGGGTATCACGGGCGGTACGCCGCGGGGCTTGCCGTCCCCGTCGACCGCCGCGAAGACCAGATAGGCGCTGCCGACCTGAGTCGCGGGCGTGGACTCGTTCCAGCGCTCGGCCAGCACCCGGACCCCGACCTCCATCGAGGACCGGCCGGTCCAGTTCACCTGTGCCTTCACATGCACCAGGTCCCCGACCCTGACGGGCTCCAGAAACGCCATCTCGTCCATGGACGCGGTGACCGCCGGCCCGCCCGAGTGCCGCCCCGCGACGGCTCCCGCCGCATCGTCCACCAACTTCATGATCACACCACCGTGCACGGTACCGAGGAGATTCGTGTCACTGCCGGTCATGATGTGACTGAGGGTGGTCCGGGAAGCGGAGGTGGGCTTGCCCGGAATCGTTTCTTCCGGGGTCCCTGCCTGATGGGTCATGCCCTCCACCTTATGCGGGGATGCGCCCCGGCCCCGCCTCGCCTCCTTTGCATCAGCTCTGCTACAGCCGTGGTGCGATTCGCCACTCACCCTGTAAGACAGTCGGCTCGGGAAGGCACACTGCCCCCTATGAACGATTGGCCTCAGGGATGGACCGGCGACAGCAGGGGCGGGTACGGACGCGGTAGCGCCGGTGCCAGGCCCGAGTCCGCGCGCGCCATGCGCCGCGTGCAGGGAGGCGGTGGTGGCGGCTACGGCGGTCAGCCGTACGGTGAGCCCCGGCTTCCGCCCGGAATGTCGCCGCATCGCGGCGGCGTCCCCGGCCAGCGTGGCTATGACGACGATTACGACGACTACAACACCGGGCAGGTGTACGGCGGCGGACGCGGGGGCGACCCGTACGGCCGCGGTCCGCGCGACGCCCCCAACTGGGGCCGCCGGTTCAAAAGAGGCGTGCTGACGCTGTTGGTCGTCGTTCTGGTGGTCTTCATCGGCACCTACTTCTGGGCCGACTCGAAGCTCCAGCGTGACGTCGACCTGAGCAAGGTGCTCGAGCGGCCGGAGACGGGCTCGGGTACCAACTACCTGATCGTGGGCTCGGACAGCCGCGAGGGCATGACCGCCGAGGAGAAGAAGAAGCTCCACACCGGCTCCGCCGACGGCAAGCGCACCGACTCGATGATGATCCTTCACGTGGGCAGCAACGGGGACACCATGATCTCGCTGCCGCGCGACTCGGACGTGGAGATCCCCTCCTATCGCGGGTCCGAATCCGGGAAGCTGTTCCCGGCGGAGGGCCGGCACACCAAGCTCAACGCGGCCTACTCCGAGGACGGTCCGGAGCTGCTGGTGCGCACCGTCGAGTACAACACCGGTCTGCACATCGACCATTACGCGGAGATCGGCTTCGGTGGCTTCGCCAAGATCGTGGACGCGGTCGGCGGCGTCGAGATGAACATCCCCAAGGGGTTCAAGGACGAGAAGTCCGGTGCGGACTTCAAGTCGGGCAAGCAGACCCTCGACGGCGGGCAGTCCCTCGCCTTCGTCCGCACCCGCTACGCACTGCCGGGCAGCGACCTCGACCGTACGAAGAACCAGCAGAAGTTCCTCTCGGCGCTGGCGAATCAGACCGCGACCCCGTCGACGGTGCTCAACCCCTTCAAGCTCTACCCGACCATGGGCGCGGGCCTGGACACCCTGGTGGTCGACAAGGACATGGGCCTCTTCGACCTGGCCGAGATGTTCTGGGCGATGAAGGGAGTCTCGGGCGGCGAGGGCAAGCAGATGAACATGCCTGTCTCGGGCACCGGCGTCGGGGGCAACCTCCAGTGGGACAAGACCAAGGTCAAGCAGCTCGTGAGCGAGCTCAAGAACGACGAGAAGGTCACGGTCTCCGGCGACTGACCGACTGACCGACTGACCCGGAACAACGCTACGGGCCCCCGACCGATCCGGTCGGGGGCCCGTAGCTTGCGCGATGGTGCGCGGTACGCGGTACTACGGCAGGTTCCTCGCCATGACGATGCGCTGGACCTGGTTCGTGCCCTCGTAGATCTGCGTGATCTTGGCGTCGCGCATCATGCGCTCCACCGGGTAGTCGCGGGTGTAGCCGTATCCGCCGAGAAGCTGGACCGCGTCGGTGGTGATCTCCATCGCGGCGTCCGAGGCATAGCACTTGGCGGCCGCGCCGAAGAACGTGAGGTCGGCGTCGAGGCGTTCGGACTTGGCGGCGGCCGCGTAGGTCAGCTGGCGGGCCGCCTCCAGCTTCATGGCCATGTCGGCGAGCATGAACTGCACGCCCTGGAAGTCGGCGATCGGCTTGCCGAACTGCTTGCGCTCCTGGACATAGCCCTTGGCGTAGTCCAGCGCGCCCTGAGCGATGCCCAGCGCCTGCGCCGCGATGGTGATGCGGGTGTGGTCGAGGGTCTTCATCGCGGTGGCGAAACCCGTACCCTCGTCACCGATCATGCGGTCGGCGGGTATGCGGACGTTGTCGAGGTAGACCTCGCGGGTCGGGGAGCCCTTGATGCCGAGCTTCTTCTCCGGGGCGCCGAAGGAGACGCCCTCGTCGGACTTCTCGACGACGAAGGCGGAGATGCCCCGGGACCGCTTCTCCGGGTCGGTCACGGCCATGACCGTGTAGTACTCGCTGACGCCGGCGTTGGTGATCCAGCGCTTCACACCGTTGAGGATGTAGTGGTCGCCGTCCCGGACCGCCTTGGTCTTCATGCCCGCGGCGTCGGAGCCCGCGTCCGGCTCGGACAGGCAGTACGAGAACATCGCGTCGCCGCCCGCGAGCGGCGCCAGGTACTTCTTCTTCAGGTCCTCCGAGCCGGACAGGATGACCGGGAGGGAGCCCAGCTTGTTGACCGCCGGGATGAGGGAGGAGGAGCCGCAGACGCGCGCCACCTCCTCGATGACGATCACGGTCGCGAGGGCGTCCGCGCCCGCGCCGCCGTACGACTCGGGTACGTGCACGGCGTGCAGGTCGGCGGCGACCAGCGCGTCCAGAGCCTCCTGCGGGAAGCGGCCCTCCTCGTCCACCGCGGCGGCGAACGGCGCGATCTTCGCCTCGGCGAGGGAGCGCACGGTGTCACGGAGCAGGTCGTGCTCCTCGGCCGGCCGGTAGAGGTCAAAATCAGTCGCTGTGCCTTTTCCCGAGGGCGCCACGGTTATTTCACTCCCCAAAAATGCTAACTACCGTTAAGTAACCCAATCCTAGGGGCGGGCCCGGTCCGGGCATACGTGAGCTTGCTGACAGCGGGCCCCCTGCCCCGTCCGGGGCCCGACTATGCTCGGGCGCGCAGTCCGACCCGTACTTCCCTGCCTTTCGGCGGGAGGCCCATCCATGGAGCAGCGCATGGCCCCGAAGATCACCGTGATCGGCACCGGATATCTCGGTGCCACACACGCCGCCGCCATGGCCGAACTGGGCTTCGAGGTGCTGGGGCTGGATGTCGTCCCCGAGAAGGTCGAGATGCTCTCGGCGGGCCGGGTGCCGATGTACGAGCCGGGGCTCGAGGAGCTGCTGCGCAAGCACGTCGAGGGGTTCGAGGGCTCCACCGGCCGGCTGCGCTTCACGACCTCGTACGCCGAGGCAGGCGAGTTCGGCGACATCCACTTCGTCTGCGTGAACACCCCGCAGAAGCACGGCGAGTACGCCTGTGACATGAGCTACGTGGACAGCGCCTTCGAGTCGCTGGCACCCGAGCTGCGGCGGCCCTGTCTTGTCGTCGGCAAGTCCACGGTGCCGGTGGGCAGTGCCGCCCGGCTCGCGGAGAGGCTGGCGGAGCAGGCCCCGGTGGGCGCGGACGCGGAGCTGGCCTGGAACCCGGAGTTCCTGCGCGAGGGCTTCGCCGTGCAGGACACCCTGCACCCCGACCGGATCGTCGTCGGGGTGGCGAGCGAGCGAGCGGAGAAGCAGCTGCGCGAGGTTTACGCGACGCCCCTCGCAGAAGGCTCGCCCTTCGTGGTCAGCGACTTCCCGACCGCCGAACTGGTCAAGACCGCCGCCAACGCCTTCCTGGCCACCAAGATCTCCTTCATCAACGCGATGGCCGAGATCTGCGAGACGGCCGACGGCGATGTGGTGAAGCTCGCGGAGGCCATCGGGCACGACGACCGGATCGGCAAGAAGTTCCTGCGCGCCGGCATCGGCTTCGGCGGCGGCTGCCTGCCCAAGGACCTCCGCGCCTTCATGGCACGGGCCGGCGAGCTCGGCGCCGACCAGGCGCTGACCTTCCTCCGCGAGATCGATTCGATCAACATGCGGCGCCGCGGCCACATGGTGGAGCTGGCCCGCGAGGCGGTGGGCGGCGGCAGCTTCCTCGGCAAGCGGGTCGCGGTGCTCGGCGCGGCGTTCAAGCCGGACTCCGACGACGTACGCGACTCCCCCGCGCTCAATGTGGCCGGGCAGATACATCTCCAGGGCGGGCTGGTCACCGTCTACGACCCCAAGGGCATGGACAACGCCCGCCGGATCTTCCCGACGCTCGGGTACGCCCCGTCGGCGCTGGACGCGGCGCGCGGCGCGGAGGTCGTGCTGCACCTCACGGAGTGGCGCGAGTTCCGCGACCTGGACCCGGCGGCGCTGGGCACGGTCGTCGCGGAGCGGCGGATTCTGGACGGGCGCAACGCCCTGGACCCGGACCGGTGGCGTGAGGCGGGCTGGACGTACCGGGCACTCGGACGCCCTCGCGCTTAGCAGCCCTTCCGGCGGATCCCGGCACTTACGGACATCAGTGGCTCCGCCGCGCGATCTGCGGCGGAGCCACTGCCGTGCTTTCCCGGCGCCCGGGATCTCCATGCCTGGGAGCTGCGCGGCCTGGCGCCGCCGGCCCTCACAGTGGCACTCAGCCGCGGCGGGCCGAGCCCTCGGCGCGTGCGGCCGGCCCGCACAGCTAGCCGTCGAGCTGGGCGATGGTGGCCGTCGACGGGGCGCGGCGCTGCTGGACCGTGCGGGCGGTGAACTCCGCGTCACGCATCACACGGAGCGTGTTCTGCCAGGTCAGCTTGGCCAGATCGGCGTCCGTCCAGCCCCGGTTCAAAAGCTCCGCGATCAGCCGCGGATAGCAGGAGGTGTCCTCCAGCCCGGCCGGGTGGACACCGCAGCCCGAGTCGTACGCGGCGCCGATGCCGGTGTGATCCGGGCCGACCACCGCCCGGATGTGGTCGAGGTGGTCGGCGACGTCCCGTACGGTCCCGTTCCCGGTCGCCTCCCGGGACACGTACTCCGTTTCGAACGTCACCATGCAGATGCCGCCGCGCGCCGCCAGCTGCGCCAGTACGTCGTCGGGGACGTTGGCGGGGTGGTCGGTGATCGCGCGTGCGGCGGAGTGGGAGAAGACGACGGGGGCCTTGCTGACGGCGATCGCGCGTCGCATGGCGGCGGGGGAGCTGTGGGAGAGGTCGACGAGCATCCCGAGACGGTTCATCTCGCGGACCACCTCCTCGCCGAAGCGGGTCAGGCCTCCCGCGCGCGGCTCGTCGGCCGCCGCGTCCGCCCAGGGGGTGCTGCGTTCGCCGACGAGGGCCATCCGTCGTACGCCCAGTCCGAACAGGGCGCGCAGCGTGCCCAGTGAGCTGTCGATGGAGTGCCCGCCTCCGGCCGCCAGCAGCGAGGCTATCCGGCCGCGCTTACGGGCTTCGGCCACGCCGTCCGCGGTGAGCGCCAGGCGCAGTGCGTCGGGGTAGGTGCGGACGAGGGCATGGACGAAGTCGATCTCCTCGAGGGTGGCGCTGACCGCGTGGTCGCCGGCCCGTCCGTCGGGTTCGGGCGCGGAGACCGACCAGAACTGCGCGCCGACTCTGCCGGCCCGCAGGCGGGGTATGTCGGTGTGCAGTCCGACTTCGCCGATGTCGAGGTCGAGGTCGAGGTCGAGGAGGCCGGGGTTGAGCTCGCGGCGGGAGTGCAGGCGCAGCTCCCGGGGCAGCCCGTTCAGGCCGTCCGCGACGGGGTGGCGGGTGAGCAGGTCGCGGGCCTGCTCCTCCGTATCGGGGTGGTGAACTTGCTGGTCGTGGGCTCGGGGGTCCGAGTCGTCGGCTCCGACTGCGGCGGGTGCGTCCTGTATGGCGGGGGCGAGGTCTGCCATGGCTCGGACTCCGTGCTCGACGGTGACGTTGTTGCCTCACCCTCGCACGCGAGTCCGGTTCTTTCGCGGTGGGCGGGGCGTCCGGGTGTACACGTGCGTGGCCGGGCCGCCCCGCGCCTGACGTCCGTCAGCCGTCGAGCTGTTCGAGGGTGGCGATGGAGGGGCCGCGGAGCGGGTCCGCCTGGATTCCGCGGGCCGTGTCCTCGGCCGCCCGGAGCGTACGGACCGCGTTCTGCCACGTCAGCTTGGCGAGGTCGGCCGACGACCAGCGGCGGCTCAGCAGCTCGGCGATCAGGTTGGGGTAGCCCGCCACGTCGTCGAGGCCCGACGGGGTGAAGGCGGTGCCGTCGTAGTCGCCACCGATGCCGATGTGGTCGATGCCGGCGACCTCCCGCATGTGGTCGAGGTGGTCGGCGACGGTGGCGGTGTCGGCGATCGGCCGGGGGTTCGCCTCCTCGTACGCCCGCTGCACCTTGATCGCATCCGGGGTGGTGTCGAGCGGGTGAAAGCCCTGGGCGCGCATGTTCTCGTCGGCGCCCGTGGTCCACGCGATGGCCGCGGGGAGGATGAACTTGGGCACGAAGGTGGCCATGGCGACGCCGCCGTTCCCCGGCAGCAGCGCCAGGACGTCGTCGGGGATGTTGCGCGGGTGGTCGCAGACGGCGCGGGCGGAGGAGTGGGAGAAGATCACCGGCGCCGTGGTGACGCGGAGGGCGTCGCGCATCGTGTCGGCGGAGACATGCGAGAGGTCGACGAGCATGCCGACGCGGTTCATCTCACGTACGACCTCCTCGCCGAACCGGGTCAGACCGCCTCCCTGCGGCTCGTCCGTCGCCGAGTCGGCCCACGGGGTGTTGTCGTTGTGCGTGAGCGTCATGTAGCGGACGCCGAGCTGGTGGAACGCGCGCAGGGTGGCGAGCGAGCAGTTGATGCTGTGGCCGCCCTCGGCGCCCATCAGGGAGGCGATACGGCCCTCGGAGCGGGCGGCCTCCATGTCGTCGGCGGTGAGGGCACGGCGCAGATCACGGGGGTAGCGGTTGATCAACCGGCCCACGACATCGATCTGTTCGAGCGTGGCGCTGACCGCTTTGTCCCCGGCGAAGTCGGAGCGCACGAACACGGACCAGAACTGCGCGCCGACGCCGCCGGCCCGCAGCCGCGGGATGTCGGTCTGCAGTCGGGCTCTCTGGTCGGTGCCGACGTCCAGCCGGTCGAGGTCGTAGCCCGCCTGCTCGCGCAGGGCCCAGGGGAGGTCGTTGTGTCCGTCGACGACGGGGTGGTCGGCGAGGAGTTCGAGAGCCTCGGCTAGGTGGTTGCTGCGGTCGGCCATCGGTGCACTCCCCTACTTGCCGAAGCCGAAGCCGGCGCTGCCGTCGACCTTGGCCCGCAGCCGCTTGCCCTTCTCGGTGGCCTGGTCGTTCAGCTCGCTCTGGAACTGCCGCATACGGGCGAGCAGTTCGTCGTCGTGGGCGGCGAGCATCCGGACCGCGAGCAGGCCCGCGTTGCGGGCGCCGGCCACCGAGACCGTGGCGACCGGGACGCCCGCGGGCATCTGCACGATGGAGAGCAGGCTGTCCATGCCGTCGAGGTACTTCAGCGGCACGGGGACGCCGATCACCGGGAGCGGGGTGACGGAGGCGAGCATGCCGGGCAGATGGGCGGCGCCTCCCGCGCCCGCGATGACCGCCTTGAGACCGCGGTCCGCCGCCTGCTCGCCGTACGCGATCATCTCGCGGGGCATGCGGTGGGCGGAGACGACATCGACCTCGTAGGGCACCTCGAACTCGTCGAGAGCCTTGGCGGCGGCCTCCATCACCGGCCAGTCGGAGTCGGAACCCATCACGATGCCGATGACAGGGGCGTGAGTCATTCCTGGGCTCTCCTATGCGCGTCGGCGACGGGGCTATTCAACGATGGTCCCGCGCAGGTAGTCGGCGGCGTGCCGGGCGCGCTCCCGCACGTCGGCCAGGTCGTCGCCGTAGGTGTTGACGTGGCCGACCTTACGGCCGGGCTTCACGTCCTTGCCATACATATGGATCTTCAGCTGCGGATCACGGGCCATGCAGTGCAGATAGGCGGAGTACATGTCGGGGTAGTCGCCGCCGAGGACGTTGGCCATCACGGTCCAAGGCGCGCGTGGGCGCGGGTCGCCGAGCGGGAGGTCGAGAACGGCCCGTACGTGGTTGGCGAACTGCGAGGTGACGGCGCCGTCCTGGGTCCAGTGGCCGGAGTTGTGCGGGCGCATCGCGAGTTCGTTGACCACAAGGCCCGGAGTGCCGCCGACGTTGGTCTCGAACAGCTCGACGGCGAGGTGCCCGACGACGCCGAGCTCCTTGGCGACGCGCAGGGCCAGCTCCTGGGCCTGGAAGGACAGCTCCTCCGACAGCCCGGGGGCCGGAGCGATCACCATGTCGCAGACGCCGTCGGCCTGGACGGACTCCACGACCGGGTAGGCGACGGCCTGGCCGTGCGGGGACCGTACGACGTTGGCGGCCAGCTCGCGGACGAAGTCGACCTTCTCCTCGGCGAGGATCGGCACACCGGCGCGGCTCTGCCCGTCCAGGAAGAGTTCACCCGCCTCTTCGGCGCTGCGGACGATCCAGACCCCCTTGCCGTCGTAGCCGCCCCGTACGGTCTTGAGGACGACCGGGAAGCCCTCGCCCTCCTCGGCGAAGCGCACCACGTCCTCGGGGCCGGTCACGATCCGGTGCCGGGGGCACGGCACGCCGATCTCGGTGAGCCTGGCCCGCATCACGCCCTTGTCCTGGGCGTGCACCAGGGCGTCCGGCCCGGGGCGTACGGGGATGCCGTCCGCCTCCAGCGCCCGCAGGTGCTCGGTCGGCACATGCTCGTGATCGAAGGTGATCACGTCGCAGCCTTGTGCGAACCCACGAAGGGTCTCCAGATCGCGATAGTCGCCGACGACGACATCGCCCACGACCTGGGCCGCAGAGTCCTGCGGAGTGTCACTGAGGAGCTTGAATCTCAGGCCGAGGGGGATGCCCGCCTCGTGGGTCATACGGGCGAGCTGGCCGCCGCCGACCATGCCGACTACCGGGAAAGTCACCCACCCAGAGTAGCCGCCCGGCGGGACTGCCCCCGCCTCACCCTTGGAGGATCATACAGATCGGTGGGGTGGTCCAGCCGGGCCCGATTTCCCGCCGCGCTGCTGCTTCGGCGCTGTCCGAGCGGCGGGGCGAGGGGGCGCTGGTTAGCATGAGGTGACCGGGTCAATGCCGATCATTGCCGACAACGGAGCCACACGATCACTATGAGTGAACGGCGCACACTGCGTTCGCGGCTGGATCAGCTGGCCCGCGAGCTCGCGAAGTTCGGGACCGTGGGTGCCGTCGGCTTCCTGGTCAACTTCGTCGTCTTCAACCTGTGCGTGCACGCCCTCGGCCTGGCTGTGGTGCGGTCCGGCGTGATCGCCACGATCGTCGCCATCGGCACGAACTACATCGGCAACCGGTACTGGACGTACCGGAGCTGCGACAAGTCCCGGCGCAGTCGCGAGCTCTCGCTCTTCCTGCTTTTCAGCGGTATCGGCCTGGTGATCGAGAACGGCATCCTGGCCATCTCGCACTACGGTTTCGGGTTCACCTCGACGGTCGCCGACAACGTCGCGAAGAACGTCATCGGACTCGGTATCGGCACGGTCTTCCGCTTCTGGTCCTACCGCACCTGGGTGTTCCGGGCACTGCCCGCGCGCGACGCCGTCCAGGCCGCCGAATCGTTTTTGGAGGAGGACGCGTTCCTCTCCGACCCCAGGTACCGGGTCAACCGTCTCAAGTAGCGCGGCCCGGCAATCCGCCGCTCCGGCCAAGGGCCCTCCGGTCCCGCTCCGGCTCCGCGCGCCGCGGCTGGGTGGCCCCTCTTATGACGCTGCTCCGCTTCTTATGAGGACTGCTCCCCTTCGCGGCTCAGGAACAGCGCGAAGACCGGTGGGTGCTGCTGGAGCAACTCCAGCCGGCCCCCGTCCGCCTCCGCCAGGTCCCGGGCGACCGCCAGCCCCAGCCCGGTGGAATTCCGTCCGCTCACCGTGCGCTCGAAGACCCGCGCGCCCAGGTCCGGCGGGACACCCGGCCCCTCGTCCGTGGCCTCCACCACCACCTGGTTGCCGGTGACCCGGGTCCGGATGGCCACCGGCCCGGCGCCGTGCATCAGCGAGTTCTCGATCAGCGTCGCCAGCACCTGCGCGACCGCGCCCGGCGTGCCGACCGCCCGCAGCCCCTTCTTGCCCGAGGAGACGATGGCACGTCCCGCGCTGCGGTAGGCGGGCCGCCACTCCTCGATCTGCTGCTTGACCACCTCGTCCAGGTCGAACGCGACCGCGGAACCCGTACGTGGATCGCGCGAGTTGGTCAGCAACCGCTGCACGACATCGGTGAGCCGCTCGACCTGCCCCAGTGCGATGGTCGCCTCCTCCTTCACCGTGTCCGGGTCATCGGTCAGGGTGATCTCCTCCAGCCGCATGGAGAGCGCGGTCAGCGGTGTACGCAGCTGGTGGGAGGCGTCGGCGGCGAGCCGCCGCTCGGCGGTCAGCATCCGCCCGATCCGCTCGGCGCTCGCGTCGAGGACGTCCGCGACCCGGTCGAGCTCCGGCACCCCGTACCGCCGGTGGCGCGGCCGCGGGTCGCCGGAACCCAGCCGCTCCGCGGTCTCGGCGAGGTCGGTGAGCGGCGCGGTCAGCCGGTGCGCCTGACGCACGGCCAGCAGCACGGCGGCGCCCACCGCGAGCAGTGCGACGGCGAAGATGATCAGGAGCGTGCGGATGACCTCGCGACTGACCGTCCCGGCCGACTCCTGGACGGTGACCGTCTCCCCCGCCTCGCCGGTCTCCTTGGACTCGATCACATCGCCCTTCGGCCGCTCACCGATCTCGATGGGCGGGCGGCCCCGCACCTCGATGCGTGCGTAGCGGTCCGGGGTGATCTGTTCGCGCAGCACCTCCGGGCCGACCCGCTCGCCGCCGATCAGACGGCTTTCGACGATGCTGATCAGGCGTACGGCCTCGGAGTCGACGCTCTCCCGCGCGCTGTTCTCGATGGTGCGGGTCTCGACGATGACGAGAGAGACGCCGAAGACGGCGATCACGACGAGCACCACGGCGAGCGTGGAGTTGATCAGACGGCGGCGCACATTGCCCTCCGGGCAGGGATCGCGAATCGGGGAGCCGCCCCGGAGCGGAGCACGGCGGACCTCACCGGCCACCCGGCGCCCGACGCGGTCGCGGCACCGGCTTCCCGCCCGGAGGTCCCCGGACGACCGCCCTCACCGGGGCGCCCCGCCCGCGACGCCCTGGAGAAGACCGGTCTAGCTTTTCTCGAATCTGAAGCCCACGCCACGGACCGTGGCGATGTAGCGGGGGTTCGCGGCGTCGTCCCCCAGCTTCTTGCGCAGCCACGAGATATGCATGTCGAGCGTCTTGGTGGAGGACCACCAGGTGGTGTCCCAGACCTCGCGCATCAACTGGTCGCGGGTGACGACCCGGCCCGCGTCCCGTACGAGGACCCTCAGCAGGTCGAACTCCTTGGCGGTGAGCTGCAGCTCCTCCTCCCCCATCCAGGCCCGGTGCGACTCGACGTCGATCCGTACGCCATGGGTGGCGGGAGGCTGCTGCTGACCCTCGACGGCGCCCCTGCGCAGCAGGGCACGCACCCGCGCGAGGAGTTCGGCCAGCCGGAAGGGCTTGGTCACATAGTCGTCGGCGCCGGCGTCGAGGCCGACGACGGTGTCCACCTCATCGGCGCGGGCGGTGAGGACCAGCACCGGAAAGCCATGACCCTCCGTACGGAGGCGGCGGCAGACTTCGAGGCCGTCCATCCCCGGCAGGCCCAGATCGAGGACGAGCAGGTCCACACCTCCCCGAAGACCGGCGTCGAGCGCGGTGGGACCGTCCTCCCGCACCTCGACCTCGTAACCCTCACGGCGCAGTGCGCGGGCGAGCGGCTCCGAGATGGATGCGTCATCCTCGGCGAGCAGTACTCGGGTCATGGAGTGATGGTAGTCCGCGCAGGTGGTGGGGCGGGGCGCGCCGAAGAAGCCCTCTTGGTCGGGGTGAACGGCCGGTCGGTTACCTTCGGAATCCGTTCGGATGGTTCCGGATTCACCTGTGATCAATCTCTCAAGTCCGTCCATATACTGCGCTGACGTGACGTATGGCACTGAGGCCTCCCATAGCATCCTTCGGGACCTCCGGCCCATTGGACACGCCGAGGGTCTCTTTTTTCTGTGCCGGGCCGGCACAACCGGCCCCGGCACCACCCCCACACGGGCGCGCACCCGACCCGGGCCGCGCGCCCTGAGCGAGCAAGGAACCACCCATGGCGTCCAGCCTGACGAAGGGTGCCTCGCCGCAGGAAAACCCTGCCGGCGGCCAGACCTTCTTCGGCCACCCCCGCGGTCTGGCCACTCTTTTCATGACCGAGATGTGGGAGCGTTTCAGCTTCTACGGCATGCGGGCGCTGCTCGTGGTCTACCTGATCTCCGGTGGCCCCGACGCCAAGCCCGGCAGCCAGGGCGGCGGGCTGGCGATGCCCGAGGCGAGCGCGGTCGCCATCTACTCCGTGTACCTGGCCATGGTCTATCTGCTGGCCATGCCCGGCGGCTGGTTCGGTGACCGGGTCTGGGGACCGCGCAAGACGGTCGCCATCGCCGCCGGCATCATCATGGCCGGTCACCTCTCGCTGGCCGCGCCCGGTCAGCCGATGTTCTTCGTCGGCCTGGGACTCGTCGCGCTCGGCTCGGGCCTGCTGAAGGCCAATATCTCGACGATGGTCGGCCACCTCTACGACGGTCCCCAGGACCCGCGCCGTGACGGCGGCTTCACCATCTTCTACATGGGCATCAACCTCGGTGCCTTCGCCGCTCCGCTGGTGATCGGTACGGTCGGCCAGAAGGTCGGCTGGCACCTGGGCTTCGCCCTCGCAGCCCTCGGCATGGCACTGGGCCTGATCCAGTTCCTCATCGGCTCACGGCACCTCAGCGGCCGGAGCAGTGTGGTCCCCACCCCGCTGTCGGCCGAGGAGCGCAACGCCACCCTGCGCAAGGGCCTGCTCTGGCTCATAGTCGCCACGGTGTTCTACGGCGTCGTCGCCTTCACCGGGAGCTTCACCCTCAACTGGGCGCTGGTCCCGATCACTCTGCTCGGTCTGGTCATCCCGACCGCGGTACTGGTCCGCATCAAGCGGGACAAGGACCTGTCCGCCACCGAGCAGACCAGGATGAGCGGCTACATCTGGTTCTTCGTGGCCGCCGCCATCTTCTGGATGATCTACGACCAGGGCGGCTCCACGCTGGCCGCGTTCGCCGAGACCAAGACCGGGGACTCGCTCTTCGGGCTGAACTTCCCGTCCTCCTGGTTCCAGTCCCTCAACCCGCTCTTCGTCATGGCTCTGGCCCCGGTCTTCGCCTGGCTGTGGCTGTGGCTGACGCGGCGCCGCCAGGAGCCGAGCACCACGGTGAAGTTCGCCCTCGCGCTGGTGCTGATCGGCGCCTCGTTCTTCGTGTTCGTCGTGCCGATGATGATGGCCGAGGGCGGCGCCGAGGTCAGCCCGATGTGGCTGGTCTCGATCTACATGATCCAGACGATCGGAGAGCTCTGCCTCTCCCCCGTCGGCCTGTCGGTGACCACCAAGATGGCGCCGGCCAAGTACGCCGGCCAGATGATGGGGGTGTGGTTCCTGGCCGTCACCGCCGGCGACTGCGTCACCGGGCTGCTGTCCCTCGGGGGTGTCGACCTGAGCGGTGCGGGCGTCGTGGCACTCGAGGCCGCACTGGCCGCGGTGGCCGGATTCGCGGTCTACAAGTACCGCCGGAAGGTCATGCAACTGATGGGCGACGTCCACTGAGCCGTCCCCGGTGTCCCGTAGACGGAGAGCGGGGCCCGGCGCCGGTGCGCGCCGGGCCCCGCGCCTGTCAGCGGGCCCCGCGCCGTTCAGCAGGTTCCGCGCAGCCTGCGCCACGGAGTCAAGGTGAACACCGCGCCGCCGAGCAGGACGGCCGTGCCGGCGACCAGGCCGAGGGCCCGCAGGCCGCCGCTGTCGCTCGCGCCGGTCTCGGCGAGTCCGCCGCCGGAGGCTGAGGCGCCGCCCGCCGAACCGCCTGCGGCCCCGCCCGCCGTACCGCCTGACGCGCCGCCACCGCCGGTGGACGAGCCGCCCGCCGCGCCACCCGGCTGTTCCGTGGTGTCCAGTTCCAGCGAGACACCCGGGTCCTTGGCCGGGGTGCAGGTGGTGGTCGTACCGAGGGCGTTGACGGTCAGCACGCCCGGGGTGAGCGTGGCCTTGCCGCTCGCTCCCGGCTTGTAGGTGCCCTTGAGATCCGGGATCTCGATGGGGTCACCGGACTTGATGGGCTCCTTGTTGGCCGGACCCTCGACCTTGACGGAGCCCTTGTCGGCGCCGCCGACCGTGACGTCCATCGAGGGCTTGACCGAGTCCGCGGGGATGTCGGCCGGGCTGTCCATCACGGACGTGCCGAACTTCACCGTGAGGTCGAAGTTCCCGGCGTTCTTCCTGGCGTTGATCTGCACCGGGGAGGTCGCCTGCTTGTCGCCGATCGGGGTCTTGCATGCGTAGTCGACGGAGACCTCCTTGCCCGTGTAGTCGGTGCCGTCGGGGTCTCCCCCGCCGCCGGTGTCGCCACCCGAGTCGCCACCCGAGTCACCGCCCGTGTCCCCGCCGGACGCCGAGCCGCCACTGGACGTCGTACCTCCGGATGCCGAACCGCCGCTGGACGTACCGCCGCTGTCGCCACCGCCCGAGGTGGTACCGCCGGCTGTGCTGCCGCCCGCCGTCGAGCCGCCGGACGTACCGCCGCCGTCCTCCGTCACCTTGATGGTGACCGCGGTCTTCACGTCCTCCTTCGCGGAGCACTTGGTGTCGGTGGACAGCGGCTTGCTGACATTGATGTTGTATAAGCCGGGCGCCAGCGTCACCTCACCGGCCTTCTCCAGCTTCAGTTTGCCCTTCATCTCGGACAGCACCATGGGGCTGTTCTTGGGGATCGGCGGATTCTGCCGCGGCCCCTCCATGGTCAACTCACCGCTCTGCGCACCGCCCACGGTGATCTTTCCCGTCGGCTTCACGGTGTCCTTCTGCAGGTCGATGACTCCGGGGTTCTTGGATGCGGCCTGGACCGTCTTCCACACCACCTCGACCTCGTCCCCGACCTTCGCCGTCGCCGGGGCCCGGACGTCCACCTTCGTGGTGCCCTGCACCGGATCCATGCCGGAGATCGGCGGCGGAATGCACTCCGTGGCGTAGGACACCTCGGCGGCCTGGGCCGGGCTCGCGACGAACAGCATCCCCGCGCCGCCGAGCATCAGCGCAACACCGGCCGCGCTCACCCTCCGTTGACTGGTCACACGTTTTCCTCCTTCGATGCGGGGCGTTCCTCTGACGGTGCGGAGACGTGCGCTTGTGTGCCCGGCAGCGTGTCCGGGGTGAACCAGGGCAGAGCGGTGTCCTTCGCGGGCTCCGTGGCCGCCGTACGTCCGGGCAGGTGTACGGACCTGTGGCGGCCCGTACGACTGCTCGTACGGCCTGTGCCGCCCGCGCCTCTTCCGGTACGGCCCGGAGCGCGTGTGGCGTACGGCGGGCGCGGCCGGACCCGGTCGACGACCGCCATCCCGATCCGGAAGACACCGGCCGGGACGACGAGGAACAGCAGGATCCAGAAGAGGGTGACGCCCCAGGGGCGACCCACGCCCCACGGCTGCTCGGTGAGCACCTTGTCCCCGTACTTCACCGACACCAGATAGTCGCCGTGCGCGCCCGCGGACAGCTCAACAGGCAACTCGATCTGCGACTTTCGCCCGGCAGGCACGGTTCCCCGCCACTGCTGCTCCTCCCACCGAGGCGCGAACACCCCATGTGAGGTGCCGACTTGGAAGACCGGGTTCCGCGCAGCCGCGGAACCGAGGTTGCCGACGGTCAGGACGATCCGTCGCTGCGGCGGGGCGCCGAACCAGGTGAGCAGCCCGCTCGATCCGTCCAGCCGCGCCGCGAGCACCGCGAGCCGCCCGGCGCCCCTGTCCTGGGGCAACGGCGCGACCGGATGGCCCGCGACGGTGAACCGCGCGTCCGCCGATACGGCTCGACCCGTCACGGTCGCTACGTGCACGACGCAGGGGCAGGGCTTGGGCGGCTCGCTGACCGGGAGCTTTCTACGGAAGGAGCCGTCGGCGCGGGTGGTGACGGCGCGTCCGTCGGCGTTGGCGCAGGCGTTGGTGCCACCGATCATGTTCTGACCGCAGATGAGCAGGGTGAGCAGGGCATCGGGCCGCCAGCCCTTTCCGGTGACGGTGATCGCGCCGCCGGTGCCGGCCTCCTTGTCGGAGAGGCTCACGGCGGGTGCCTCGGCGGCGCGGGCCGCTGCGGCGGGGAGCAGCGGGAACAGTGGCAGCAGTGGGAGCAGTGCGAGTACGACCGCGGCGAGTGCCCTGAGCAGCGGTGCGGACCGCCGCGGCCGGTGCCGCGCCACGCGCCGGGCGGCTCGCGGGTATTCGGTTCGGGCCTCACGGCGAGCCGCGCCACCCGCGCGGTCCCGTCGCCGCGCGATGTTCCGGGTGCCCGTACCGGTGTTCACGTCGCCGCTCCTGCCCCTGCGTTCGCCAACCGCCGTTCGCTGTCCGCCCCGTGCTCCGCCGCGTCTTCGGCGTGCGCGAGGACGGACCGTCTGCGGCGGCGGTGCATGAACCAAGCGCCCGCGGCCGCTGCTGTGCCGAGCGGCAGCAGTACGGCCACGGCCCAGGGGAAGGCGCTGTACGAGGCGGTCGCGGTGGCGCGCGCGCCACCCTCCGCGCTCGCGGTCAGCCGGATGTCCACCGCGTCGAGGCCGGGCGCCCCGGGCCACCCCTCGGTGAGCCGCACGCTCCGGCCGGGCAGCAGCTCGAGGGGGAGAGCCCGGGCGTCCCGGCGCAGCACCTCGCCGAGGAGGCCGTCGGCCCGCACGGAGAGCCGGGGGCTGAGGGCGGTGTTGCCGCGGTTGACGAGGGCGTAGCGGATCTCGGCGCCGGCGGCGGTCTCCGCGACGGACACGTCCTCGATGGACAGCGCCGACAGCGCCGGCCCCGTGACCCGTAGATGGATCCGTACGCCGGCCTCGCGCCCGCCTCCGGTGACGACGACGGCGCCCGGGTGGTCGCCGGGCACCGCGTCCGGCGGGACGGTCACGGTGAAGGGGATGTCGGCGCGGGTGCGGGCCGGAACCCTCACCTCGGGCGAGGCGAACGAGAGCCAGGCACCTGTATCGCTGCTCCGGCCGGGCTTACGGGCGGCGAAGGCTCCATCGCGTGCGTTGTGGCCGTCGGCGCCCCGTAGCGCGAGGGTGCGCGGCCGGTCGCCCGGGTTGGTGACGGACAGCGTGTCCTCGAGGGCCGTTCCGGGCCGGCCCTCGAGGTAGAAGTACGGCCGCTGGTCGGCGCTGGTTCGGGTCCCACCACCGGGCGCGGGCGCGGCGGACCAGTCCGGGCCCCCGGGACGGGCGGTCGACGCGGCCTTCGCAACGGTCCCGTCCTGAGCCCCGAGTACGCGAACACTCCCGTCGGCCATGGACGCCGAACGGACCGACGCGGCACCGGCGCGGGACGTCCCCGCCCGTACCGCCGCAGTGCCCTCCGGAACTACATCCAACGGACCAGCTCCCACATCTGCCACTTTCAACACTCCCGTCACACCCGACACACCGGGCACACCCGGGACACCCGGGACACCCGGCACACCCGGCACAGACCGGGTCTCGTGCACGCGAAGATCCGCATCCGTTCCTGCCCACCTCCCCGGCGTCGTGGCGAGGGCAGCCTCCGGGCACAGCAGGGCCAGGACCGCGGCGAGAGCAGCCGCGTACGCGGTGGCGGCGCTGCGCGGAAGGGTCGGCATCGGCGGCTCCAGACGTTCGCTCGCGGGTCGAGGTTCGGGGGGATGCGCGGGGTGGAGGTCGGAGGGTCCGGAGCGACGCGCCCGTTGAACCCGCCCGCTCCGCGAGGCGGGAGCAGAAGGCGTCGGGGTGGATCCGGCGGGGCTCGGTTGGGCGGTTCCCCGGTCGGGGGAACGGGACAGAGGTGGATTCCCGGTCGGGGAACGGAACAGAGTGGATTCCCGGTCGGGAGAGCGGGACAGAGGTGGTTCCCCGGTCGGCTGCACCGGAGCCGACAGCAGCACCCGGGAGGCGGACCGGGTGCGGGGGCCCGGACAGACCCGCCGCCGGCCGGGGGGGCGACCAGGGCCGTGCGGTCAGGCCGGGCGGCCCTGCCCGTCCCGCCTCTGGTTCCGGCGGGTCAGCCAGAGAGCTCCGGCCACTCCGGCGAGGAGCACCGTCCCGCCGAGGGTGCCCAGGGCCACGGCCGAGTCCGCGGGGCCGGTCTGCGGCAGTTGCTCACCGCCCGAGGGGGTGGTTTGCGAGTCGCCCCCGCCCGAACCGCCGGGACCGTCGGTGCCACCGGACCCTCCCGAGCCCTGGACATCCAGCGTCAGCGAGGGCGTGGGGCTGTTCGCGGGGGTGCAGGTGGTGGTCGTACCCAAGGCCTTGATCGTGAGAGTGGAGGCGGTGAAGGTGACCTTGCCGCTCGCCCTCGGGGTGTACGTGCCCGACAAGTCGGTGATCTTGATGGGGGTGTTGGCGGGGATCGCCTCGGGGTTCGCCGGGCCCGCCACCGCGACGGTGCCGCTCTCCGCTCCGCCCATTTTGATCAGCGCGCTCGGATGCATGGCCCCCTTGCCCAGTTCGACGGGGCTGGAGGACACGCCCTTCTGGAAGGTCATCCTGAGCCTGTACGAGCCGCCGCCCTTCCGGGCCGATATGTCGATGGGCGACACCGCGCCCTTGTCCCCGATCGGCGTCTTGCACTGGTAGTTGACGTCAACGACTTCGGCGTGGGCGGCGGGGGCTGCCAGCAGCACGACGGACCCGGCCACTGCCGCGGCGACCGCGAGCGCGCCCCCGCGACCGGCCGCCTGGCGCTTGGTGTGGGACACCTCGGGTTCCCCTCTCCTCGGGTGTCGCCGAAGTTACTGACGACACATCAGATCGGGCGCTGACGGTACGCCGGGGACCTTGCCGAGGGAAGACAAAGAACACGCCGGATCGGCGTGTTCGCGAGGGAATGAGAGGCGGGACGGGCGCTAAGCCGGGGCTGCCAGCTCCGCCCACACCGTCTTGCCGGCGCCGTCGGGGTTCCGTACGACGCCCCAGTCCAGGCACAGCCGCTGGACGATGAACATGCCGTGGCCGCCGGGTCGGCCGGCGCGGTGCGGGGTACGGGGTGCGGGCGAGCCGGCGCCGAGGTCCACGACCTCGAGCCGCAGGATCTCGCCGGTGCAGCCGACTCTCAGCTCTTCGGGCCCCTCGGCATGCAGACAGGCGTTGGTGACCAGCTCGGAGACGACAAGCAGCACGTCCTCGGCCGCGGCCCGCTGATCGCCGGTGGCGGCGGGCAGCCAGCCCCACTCGTGGAGGGCCTGCCGGGTGAAGTCACGCGCGCTCGGCACTATGCCGCTGACTTCGCCCAGCCGCAGCCTGCGCACCTGTCCGACCGCGCGAACGGCTGGGGAAGCACCGTCCGGCTCCGGGCCACGGTCGCCCGGCGAGAACGGCCGAGTGGTGCTCATCAGCGCTTCACCTCACCGATTCGCCGACATGCAGGTAACGAGTACCTGACAGATTCATCAGATTCAGCTGTCTCCTGCCCGACCGTTCCGTGAGAACACCCACTAATCCGGTCCGGATGATGTGACGCATGTAACGCCCGGGTCACACCACGGATCAGGAAGGGGAACGATTCAGTCGGCCGGCGAGTCGGAAAGTGCTTCATCGAGGGTGTCATGCACGGTGAAGACCGCCTCGGCACCCGTGATCTCGAACACCCGTGCGACGACGGGGAGCATTCCTGCCAGATGTACGCCACCACCGGCCGCCTCGGCCTTGAGCCGGGCACCGAGCAGCACGTTGAGGCCGGTGGAGTCACAGAACTCGAGCCGTGAGCAGTCCACGACCAGTCTGGAGCGGCCCTCGTCGACGCACCCTTCCAGCGGCTCGCGCAGCAGCTCGGCGGTGGAGTGATCGAGCTCTCCCGCCGGCGTCACGACCGCGCTGGAACCGTGGTGCCGAACCTCGACCTGGAGCCGGCCTCTACTGGTACTGCCGACCATCCCGCGGTCCATGCGCACCCCTTCTGGTTGCTTGCGACGGCGCACGGTGAACCCTACGCCTTCGATACGCCGTTCCGGTAGCCGAACATCCCCCCGAAACAGTCATACCCTCACATCACGCCCTTGCCTTGTTCGGGTCCGACCGGGTAGGGCTAGTAAGGACACGTTCGACCACGGTCGGCTTCGGAGGCGCCGCACACCGCAAGACAGACACATCGGCACTGGCAGCCATATGCCGAGAATGATGGAGGAGACCATGTCACCCCGGCTCGACGAACCGCGAACCGTTACTGACGCCCATGAAAGCGCACGGACCGCGACGTCGACAACCACCCCCTGCCTCGGGCCGGAGGACCCCCAGCCCGAGCAGCTCGAGACCGAGATCGAGGGCCTCGCGGAAGACTTCATCGCGGAGCTGCCCGAGATCCCGCCTTACGCCGAGGTGGGGCCGCTGGATGCGAGGGCCTTGTCCAAGACTCTCTTCGCGCGCCTGGAGGCGCTCGAAGAAGGCACGTACGAGTACTCGTACGTGCGCAACACCCTGGTCGAACTCAATCTGGCGTTGGTGAAGTTCGCAGCCGCCCGATTCCGCTCCCGCAGCGAGCCGATGGAGGACATCGTCCAGGTCGGCACCATCGGGCTGATCAAGGCGATCGACCGCTTCGAGCTGAGCCGCGGCGTGGAGTTCCCCACCTTTGCGATGCCGACGATCGTCGGCGAGATCAAGCGTTTCTTCCGGGACACCAGCTGGTCCGTGCGGGTGCCCAGGCGGCTCCAGGAGCTGCGGCTGGACCTGGCCAAGGCGGGCGACGACCTGGCACAGACGCTCGACCGGGCGCCCTCCGTGGACGAGCTCGCCGAGCGCCTCGGGATCACCCGGGACGAGGTCGTCGAAGGCATGGCGGCCAGCAACGCGTACACCGCGAGCTCGCTGGACGCGCAGCCCGAGGAGGACGACAGCGAAGGTGCGCTGGCGGACCGGATCGGCTACGAGGACCACGGGCTCGAGGGCATCGAGTACGTCGAGTCCCTGAAGCCGCTGATCGCCGGACTCCCGCAGCGCGACCGGCAGATCCTGTCGCTGCGCTTCGTCGCCAACATGACGCAGTCGGAGATCGGCGAAGAGCTCGGGATCTCGCAGATGCATGTGTCGCGACTGCTGACGCGGACGCTGCGCCGGTTGCGCAAGGGTCTGATGATCGAGGAGTGACCGTTATGCGCCGTCCGACCGACCGCGCAGCTGTGGGAAGGGCCTGCCCCGAGGTGTGAGGGCGGGCCCTTCCTCGTGTTCGCCCCCCGCAGCGCGTCCGCCCCCGCCCGCCCGACCGGCTCCCGCCGGCCGCCCGCCGACCTCCTCCCGTCTCCCGTCTCCCGCCCGTCGGCCGCCTGACGTCCGTCCGGCATGCGTCCGCCTGGCGTCCTCACCGCGGGCCCACCGGTGGCGCACCGGTCACGCGCCGGGACAGCCCCGCTCACCGCGCCGGAGAGCGCGAGCCGGGAGCCCGGCCGTATGCGATCGCGACGGCCAGGATCGAGCCGGCGACGACCAGCAGCACCACCGACGGGCGCCGGCGCGCCGTCCGTGGGCCGGGGCCGAGCGCCGGGGGCAGGGACCGGGACCCGTGCCCGGGAGCCTCAGACGACGAGCTCGCCCCGGTGCCAGACCGCCGACGCCAGGGGTACGCCGGGGCGGTAGGCGAGATGCACATGTGACGGGGCGTCGAGCAGGACCAGGTCGGCGCGGGCGCCGGGACCGATCCGTCCGACGTCGGTACGGCGCAGGGCCGCTGCGCCGCCCGCCGTCGCCGACCACACCGCCTCGTCGGGGGTCATCCTCATCTCCCGTACGGCGAGGGCGATGCACAAGCCCATGGAGCTGGTGAAGGACGAGCCGGGGTTGCAGTCGGGGGACAGTGCCACGGTGGCGCCGGCGTCGAGCAGACGGCGCGCGTCGGGGTACTGGGCGCGGGTGGAGAACTCGGCGCCGGGGAGCAGCGTCGCGACCGTGTCGCCACTCGCCAGAGCGTCGATGTCGGCGTCGGTGAGGTGCGTGCAGTGGTCGGCGGAGGCTGCGCCGAGTTCGACCGCGAGCCGCACACCGGGGCCGTACGAGAGCTGGTTGGCGTGCACCCGGGGGATCAGGCCGCGGGCCGCGCCGGCGGTGAGGACCGTACGGGCCTGGTCGCCGTCGAAGGCCCCCTTCTCGCAGAAGACGTCGATCCAGCGGGCGTACGGTGCGCAGGCGTCCAGCATCGGGCCGGTGACGAGGTCGACATACTTCGACGGGCCCGAGGGGTCGTCGGTGAACTCGGGGGCGACGATATGCGCGCCGAGGTAGGTCACCTCGTCGGTGTGGGCGGCGGCGATGCTCAGAGTGCGGGCCTCGTGCTCGGTGGTGAGGCCGTAGCCGGACTTGATCTCGATGGTCGTGGTGCCCTGGCGCAGCGCCTCGCGGACGTAGCGGCCGGCGTTGGCGTGGAGGACGTTGTTCGACGCGGCGCGGGTGGCGGCGACGGTGGTGCGGATGCCGCCCGCGGTGTAAGCGCGGCCCGACATACGCGCGTTGAACTCCTCCGTGCGGTCGCCCGCGAAGACCAGGTGGGAGTGGGAGTCGACGAAGCCCGGGACGGCGGCCCGGCCTTCGGCGACGACCCGGTTGTCAGTGCTGGGTGCTTTGCTGGATTCACCGACCCAGGCGATGCGGTCGCCGTCGATGACGACGGCCGCGTCCTGGATCAGACCGAGAGGGCCGGAGCCGAGGGAGGGGTCGTTGGTGACGAGACTGCTGATGTGGGTGATAGCGGTTGCCATGGCTGCGCTGAACTCCTTTGGCCGCTGTGGCCGCTGTGGCCGCTTCGTCCGGGTGTCCGTCAGGGATGTCAGGGATGTCAGGGGTGTCATGGATGCCGGTGACGTCCGTGGCAGCACCGGCGTCACGGGCATCGCCGGCGTCACTGACGGAGCGCGGCGATCGAACCGGCCAGTTCTGCCGGGACATGCGGGACGAGCTGGTGGACTCCGTCACGGACGATATGGCGGCCCGCCACCACGGTGTGCCGGACATCGGCGTTGGTCGCCGCGAATATCGCGGTCTCGGCTCCGAGCCGGGGCAGCGGCCCCGCTGTGCGGACGGTATCGAGCGCGATGCTCGTGAAGTCGGCCAGGGCGCCTGCCTCTATGTGCCCCGCGTCGCTCCATCCGAGCGCGGCATGGCCTTCGGCGGTGGCGGTGCGCAGCAGCTGGGAGGCCGTCCAGTGGCCGCGCGTACGGGTGCGCAGCCGCTCGTCGAGCTCCATGGCGCGGGCCTCTTCGAGCAGGTCGATCACGGCGTGGCTGTCGCTGCCGAGGGAGAGCGTGCAGCCCGCGCCCTGAAGCTGCGCGGCCGGGCCGATGCCGTCGGCGAGATCCCGCTCGGTGGTCGGGCACATGCACACACCGGTGGACGAGCCGCCGAGGAGGCGGATGTCCTCGGGGGTGAGGTGGGTGGCGTGGACGGCGGTGGTGCGCGGTCCGAGCACTCCGTGATCGGCGAGGAGCCGGGTGGGGGTGCGCCCGTGGGCGTCCTGACAGGAGTCGTTCTCGGCGGTCTGCTCGGAGAGGTGGACATGGAGGGGGGCTTCGTGGTCCTCGGCCCACCGGGCGACGGTGGCCAGTTGGTCGGCCGGGACGGCGCGTACGGAGTGGATGGCGGCGCCGATCCTGGCGTGGTCGCCGTGGCCCCCCGCGGCGAGGGCCGAGACCCTGTCCGCCCAGGCCCCGGCGCTGCCGTCGCTGAAGCGGAGCTGGTGGCGGCCCGGTGCCGCGCCGAAGCCCGAGGAGAGATAGCAGGTGTCGAGGAGGGTGATGCGGATACCGGCCTCCGCCGCGGCCGCGATCAGGGCCTCCCCCATCGCGTTGGGGCGGTCGTAGTGGGTGCCGTCCGGGCCGTGGTGCAGATAGTGGAACTCGCCGACGGCCGTGATTCCGGCCATGGTCATCTCGGCGTAGACGGCGCGGGCGAGATCGAAGTAGCTGTCGGGGGTGAGACGGGAGGCAAGCCGGTACATCTCGTCGCGCCAGGTCCAGAAGGTGCCCGAGCCGACCTGGACGGTGCCGCGCAGGGCCCGGTGGAAGGCGTGCGAGTGGGCGTTGGCCAGCCCGGGGACGGTGAGGCCGCGGAGCGTGACCGCTCCGGCCGGCGGTTCGGCCGTCCTGGCCCGTACGGCGGCGATCCGGCCGTCGCGCGCCGTCTCGATGAGCACATCCGGTTCGACGGTGCCGTTCAGCCAGGCGTGCTCCGCCCAGTAGGTCTGCGGTGTCAGCGACACGCCAGGCCCTCCAGTACGTCGGCGAGTGCGGTCACCCCGGCGAGGCAGTCGTCCTCGGCCGCTGTCTCGGCGGGTGAGTGCGAGACGCCGGTGGGGTTCCGTACGAACAGCATGGCGGTGGGCACCGATGCGGACAAAATACCCGCGTCGTGGCCCGCCCCGGTGGGGAGGACCGGGACGGGGACGCCGTCCTTCCCCAGCAGGCCTGCGAGCTTGTCGCGCAGGCCGTGTTCGAACTCGACCACGGGGGTGAAGGACTCGCGGGTGATGCGTACGTCGACGCCGTCCAGCGCGCCCCGCTGCACGGCAGCCCGCTCGATCTCGCCCACGACGGCCGCGAGGGTCTCCTCGTCGGCGGCACGGGAGTCGAGCCAGCCGCGTACGAGGGAGGCGATGGCGTTGACGCCGCCCGGTACCACGCGGACCTTGCCGAAGGTGGCGAGGGCGCCGGCGAGCCCGGCCCGCTCACGGGCCGCGAGCACGGTCGCGGCGTACGTGAGCATCGGGTCGCGGCGGTCCTCGATACGGGTCGTCCCGGCGTGGTTGGCCTCACCGTGGAAGTCGAACCGCCAGCGGCCGTGCGGCCAGATCGCGGAAGCGACGCCGACGGGGTGGCCGGAGCTCGCGGTCGAGCCGCTGCCGGCCGGGGCCAGGGCGCGGCCCTGCTCGAGGTGGAGTTCGACGAACGCGCCGATGCGGGCGAGGCGTTCGGGGTCGGGACCGATGCGTGCGGGGTCGTAGCCGGCCCGCTCCATGGCCTGCGGGAGGCTGGTGCCGTCGGCGTCGCGCAGTGCGTGCGCCTGCTCGGCACCGAGCTGCCCGGAGGCGAGGCGGGAGCCGACGCAGGCGAGGCCGAAGCGGGCGCCCTCCTCGTCGCCGAAGTTGACGACGGCCAGCGGGCGGGCGGGCTCGGCGCCGCGGGCCCGGAGTTCGTCGAGCGCGGCGAAGGAGGAAACGACGCCGAGCGGGCCGTCGAAGGCGCCTCCGTCGGGTACGGAGTCGAGGTGCGAGCCGGTGACCACGGCGTTCCCCAGCGCGGGGTCACCGAGCCAGGCCCACTGATTGCCGTTGCGGTCCAGCTCGTAGGCCAGCCCCCGGGATTCGGCCTGGTCCCGGAACCAGGCCCGGCAGTCGGCGTCCGCGCCGGTCCAGGCGATGCGGCGGTAGCCGCCGCTGTCCGCGTCGCGGCCGATGGGCAGCAGATCACGCCACATCTCGTGGAAGGACGCTCCCCGCCGCGCCTGCGGCGCGGGGCTTTCCCGCCCAACGGCCCGCGATGCGGAGGCTGAGCCCGCATCCCCACTCCTGGCGGCGGATTCGGCCTCGGACCGGCGCGAAGCGTTCTCGGTCACGTGTCGCCGCCCTCACGCATCGGGACGCGGACACCCCGCTCGGCCGCGACCTCGTCGGCGCGGTCGTATCCGGCGTCGACATGGCGGATGACGCCCATCCCCGGGTCGTTCGTCAGCACCCGGCGGATCTTCTCGCCCGCGAGGGGCGTGCCGTCGGCGACCGTGACCTGGCCCGCGTGGATGGAGCGGCCCATGCCGACGCCGCCGCCGTGGTGGATCGAGACCCACGACGCCCCGGAGGCGACATTGACCATGGCGTTGAGCAGCGGCCAGTCGGCGATGGCGTCCGAGCCGTCGAGCATGGCCTCGGTCTCGCGGTACGGGGAGGCGACGGAGCCGCAGTCGAGGTGGTCGCGGCCGATCGCCAGGGGAGCCTGGAGCGTGCCGTCGGCGACCATCTCGTTGAACCGCTCGCCCGCCTTGTCCCGCTCGCCGTAGCCGAGCCAGCAGATACGGGCGGGCAGGCCCTGGAAGTGCACCCGCTCCCCCGCCATCCTGATCCAGCGGGCGAGGGACTCGTTCTCCGGGAAGAGTTCGAGCATCGCCTTGTCGGTCGCCGCGATGTCCTTCGGGTCGCCCGAGAGGGCCGCCCAGCGGAAGGGGCCCTTGCCCTCGCAGAAGAGCGGCCGGATATAGGCCGGGACGAAGCCGGGGAACGCGAACGCCCGCTCGTACCCGGCGAGTTGGGCCTCACCGCGGATGGAGTTGCCGTAGTCGAACACCTCGGCGCCCGCGTCCATGAAGCCGACCATCGCCTCGACGTGCTTGGCCATGGACTCCCGCGCCCGCTGGGTGAAGTCGGCGGGCTTCTCGACGGCGTAGGAGGCCATGTTGTGGAAGTCCACGCCCACCGGGAGGTAGGCGAGCGGGTCGTGGGCGGAGGTCTGGTCCGTCACGATGTCGATCGGGGCCCCCTCCGCGAGCAGCCGCGGGAGCAGTTCCGCAGCGTTGCCGAGCAGCCCGATGGAGAGCGGCTTGCGGCGGTCACGGGCGTCGGTGGCGAGGGCGAGCGCGTGCTCCGGACTGTCGGCGCGGACATCCAGGTAGCGGTGATCGATACGGCGTTCGATGGCACGCGGGTCGCAGTCGATACAGATGGCCACGCCGCCGTTCATGGTGACGGCGAGCGGCTGGGCGCCGCCCATGCCGCCGAGACCGGCGGTGAGGGTGATCGTCCCGGCCAGCGTCCCGTCGACACCCTTGCCCTCGGAATGCAGCTTGGCGGCGACGGCGGCGAACGTCTCGTACGTGCCCTGGAGGATGCCCTGGGTTCCGATGTAGATCCACGAACCGGCCGTCATCTGGCCGTACATGGTGAGTCCCAGCGCTTCGAGGCGGCGGAACTCCTCCCAGTTGGCCCAGCCGCCGACCAGGTTGGAGTTGGCGATCAGCACGCGCGGCGCCCACTCGTGGGTCTGCATCACGCCGACGGGCCGGCCGGACTGGACGAGCATCGTCTCGTCCTGCCGGAGGTCCCGGAGGGTACGGACCATCGCGTCGTAGGAGCGCCAGTCGCGGGCCGCCTTGCCCGTGCCGCCGTAGACGACGAGCTTGTCGGGGTGCTCGGCGACCTCGGGATCGAGGTTGTTCTGCAGCATCCGCAGGGCGGCTTCCTGCTGCCATCCCCGAGCGCTCAGTTCCGTACCGCGCGGTGCTCGTACGGGCCGCGGTCCTGACATGGGCACTGCCTCCCTGCCGTCGACTGGATCGATGACGTTCTGAATAAGTCACTGCACATATTCCTGAGATGAATAGAGATAGTCAACAGCAGGTCGTGCGGCTACAGCGTGAATCCGGCCGGGAACGGATCGGCCGGATCGAGGACGTACTGCCCCATACCGGTGATCCAAGCCCGCCCGGTGACGGTGGGGATCACGGCCTCACGGCCGCCTACCGGGGCGGTTCCGATGAGGCGGCCGGTGAACCGGGTGCCGATGAACGACCCGTTGACGAAGTCCTGGTGGAGCGGCAGCTCGCCGCGCGCGTGCAGCTGGGCCATGCGCGCGCTGGTGCCGGTGCCGCACGGGGAGCGGTCGAACCAGCCGGGGTGGATGACCATGGCGTTCCGCGAGTCGCAGACATCCGCATCCGGCTCTCCCGACACAGCCGGCACGCCGGACACGCCCGGTACACCCGGCGCAACCGGTTCACCCGATACGCCCGGCATGACCGGTGCGCCCGGCACGCCCGGGGCCGTGAACTGGACGTGGTGACAGCCCGCGATCCCCGGATCCTCCGGGTGGACTGGCCGCCGGTGCTCGTTGATCTCGGCCATGACGGCCAGACCGGCGGCAAGGATCTCGTCCTTGTGCTTCCTGGAGAACGGGATGCCCAGCCGGTCGAGCGGGGTGATCGCGTAGAAGTTTCCGCCGTACGCCATGTCGTAGCGGATCTCCCCGAGGCCTGGCACACGGACGGTGGCGTCGAGCTCGTCGGCGTACGAGGGCACGTTCTGCAGCGTGACGTGTTCGGCGCGGCCGTCCCGTACGGCGACGCGTGCCTCGACCAGGCCGGCGGGCGTGTCGAGGCGCACCGTCGTCATCGGCTCGGTGACCTCGACCATGCCGGTCTCCACCAGGACGGTCGCCACACCGATCGTGCCGTGTCCGCACATCGGCAGACAGCCGGTGACCTCGATGAAGAGCACGCCCCAGTCCGCGTCCGGGCGGGTCGGTGGCTGGAGAATCGCGCCGCTCATGGCGGCGTGGCCGCGCGGCTCGTTCATCATCAGCCGGCGGATGTGGTCGAGATGTTCGATGAAGTGGAGGCGCCGGGCCGCCATCGTGTCGCCCGGGATGGGGCCGATGCCATCGGTGACCACCCGGGTGGGCATGCCCTCGGTGTGGGAGTCGACGGCGCTGAAGCGGTGGGCGAAGGGAGAGCCTGCCACGTCTTCGGGGCTGTGGGGGCGCATCAGTTGGCACCTGCCTCGGCCCCGGCCCCGGCGCACGTGGGCGTGGACGACGGCGTGGACGACGGCGTGGACATGGACGTGGTCGTCGGACCGTGGGCGGCGAGGTGGTCGATGGCGCGCCGTACGTCGGCGTCGAGCTGCGCGAGCTGGTCGGCGCCGAGGGCGCCGCGGGGCGGGCGGCACGGTCCTCCGTACCGGCCGACCAGGTCCATCCCGCGCTTGATCGCCTGGACGAACTCGGTGCGGGAGTCCCAGCGGAACGCGGCGACCAGGGGTTCGTACAGCGCCCGTGCCTCGGCGAGGCGCCCGGCGCGGGCGAGTTCGTAGAGGCGGCACGACTCGGCGGGGAAGACGTTCGGGAATCCGGCGAACCAGCCGGTGGCGCCCATGAGGAGGGCTTCCAGTACGAGGTCGTCGGCGCCCGCGATGACCTCGATGCCCGGAGCCTGCTCCTTGATGTGCAGCACGCGGCGGATGTCGCCGGAGAACTCCTTGATCGCGACGATGTTGTCGATCGCGGCGATCTCGCGGAGCATCTCGGGGGTCAGATCGACCTTGGTGTCGAGCGGGTTGTTGTACGCCATGACGGGGAGACCGGCCTTGGCCACCTCCGCGAAGTGGTGGACGACCTCGGCCGTGGTGGCCCGGTACATCGTGGGTGGCAGGCACAGGACACCGTCGGCGCCGTCCTCGGCGGCGAGTTCGGCCCAGTGCCGCGCCTGGTGCGCGCCGGGCCCGTGCGCGCCGACGACGACGAGCGCGTCGCGACCGACGGCGTCGACGGCCGTACGGGCGACGGCGCGGCGCTCGGTGTCGGTGAGGGAGGAGTACTCACCGAGCGACCCGTTGGGGCCGACGCCGTGGCAGCCGCTGTCGACGAGCCAGCGGCAGTGCTCGGCGTAACGGTCGAGGTCGGGACGCAGGCCCGCGGGCGCGGCGGGGTCCTCGGCGTAGGGGAGGGCTGTGGCGACGACGACGCCGGTGAGGGCGGGAGCGGGGGTGCGCGGCTGGGCCATGGGGGCCTCCTGTCGGGGGCGGATCTGTCCGGTGACCAGGCGTACGGGTACGGATACCTGGTCGGGACGGGTACGGGGAGGGGACAGGTACGGGGGCTGACGAGGCACGGGGCCGGGACGGGCACGGCCGGGACGGGAACCGGCCCCCGACCGGAACTGGCCCCGGGACGGGGACTGGCCAGGGCACCGGGTGCGTGTCCTGGCATCGGCGGATCCCCCGTCTACGTCCCATCGGCCAGGTCGCCGAGGCGGATGGGCTGGGCGATCGGCCGCCGGTCCACGACGGAGGCGTCGGAGAGGCCCGTCAGTTCCACGGCGTTACGGCCGCAGACGCGGCCCTGGCACAGGCCCAGACCCACCCCGCTGGTCAGCTTGAGGGCGCGCACGCCGTCCGCGCCACGGTCCCGGACCGCGCGGCGCAGATCGCCCGCAGCGACCTCCTCGCAGCGGCAGATCGGCGTCCGGTCCGTCAGCCAGCCCTGCCAGCCGGGGCGTACCGGGTGCGCGGCGGCGAGGGCCACGGCGAAGCGGCGGCCGGATCGTACGCGGGCGGCCACGGCAGCCCGGTCGTCCGGGGGCGCCGACGCCGCCGCCAGACCCGCCATCTCCCCCTCGGCGGCAGCCGGTTGAGCGCCGCCGATGCCCGTGATCTCGCCCGCCGCGTACACCCCGGGCACGGTCGTCGCCTGCGCGGCGTCCACGGCCACGTACGGATGGCCGTCCGGCCCGTTCCGCAGCGCGCATCCCACCGCGACGGCCAGCTCCAGCTGCGGTGTGAAGCCGTACCCGGCGCAGAGCGCGTCCAGGCCCTCGATACGGCGCTCGGTGCCGGGCCGGATGTTCCAGTCCGGGTCGAGGCGGGCGATTGTCACCGCCTCGACCCGGTCGCGGCCGTGCGCGGCGACCACGGCGCGGCGGGTGCGGTACGGCACGCGGTGGCGGGCCGACCGGGCGGCGTACGCGGCGAGTTCGGGGAGCTTGGCCCGGCCGTCGCGGACCGCCGTGACCGGGTGGCGCAGCCAGCGCAGCGGCGAGCCCGCCTCGTACACCCCGAGGACCTCGGCGCCGACGTCGAGCAGGGAGTCCATCACCGGCAGCAGGAAGGGGCCGGTCCCGGAGACGACGACACGGCGCCCGACCGCGATCCCCTGCCCCTTGGCCAGGGCCTGTGCCGCACCGGCGGTGCAGACGCCCGGCAGCTCCCAGCCCGGGAAGGGCAGGGCGCGGTCGTACGCACCGGGGCAGAGGACGAGCGCGGCTGCGGTGAGGGTCCCGCCGGCGCGGGCCGGCGCGTCGGCCGGGCCCTGCTGGATGTGGACCGCGTGGGTCCCCTCCGGGCCGGGTTCGAGCGCCCAGACGGCGGTACGGGGGCGGTAGTCGATACGGGGGTGGGCGAGCACGGCGCGTTCGAGCGGGGCTGCCGCGCCCGGGCCGGCGACGAGGGACGGCCGGTGGTACTGCCCGCCGGGGCGGGCGCCGTTGTCGAGGAGGACGACCTCGGCCCCGGCCCCGGCGGCGGCGAGCGCGGCCGCGCTTCCGGCGGGCCCGGCTCCGACCACGACGATCTGCGGCTGTGCGGCGCAGTCCGGTTCCCGCACCTCGGCACGCGCTTTCCCCCGAGCGGCCGGAGCCGCGCAGCCGAGCGGCGCCGGAACCGGACCGCTCGCGCCACCCGGCCGCCCACCCGGCCGCCCACCGAGGCCGTTGGCCGCGCCCTCGGACGCGGCGGGGGCGACGGCGTCACACTGCTCACCGCGGGGCTGGGACTCCTGCTGTCCCTGGCCCGGGACGGGAGCCAGGCCCGGGACCGGGCCTCCGGATGACGGGGACGGTTCGGGAGCGGGCTCCGTGCCCGCGGCGCCTTTCGGCTCCTGAGGACCCGCGGGGCGGGGCCCAGGGCTCGGTGCGGCGCTCGGTGCGGCGCTCGGTGCGGCGCTCGGTGCGGCGCTCGGTGCGGCGCTCGGTGCCGGGCCGCCTGGGGCGGACTCCGGCCCCGGACCGGACGAGGTGGCACCGTCCATAACCCCCGCCCGGAAGGGCAGTTCCGCGCCTTCCTGGGTGCGGATCTCATCCCCCGGAACCGCCTCGCGGAGGCAGGCGCGGACGTCCGGGGCCCCGTTGACCACCACCAGGCAGTCGTGGCACGCCCCGATCCCACAGAAGATTCCGCGCGGCCTGCCGCCGTGGCGCGTCGTGCGCCAGGAGGTACGGCCGGCGGTGATCAGGACCGCGGCGACCGTACTGCCCTGCCGGAAGTGGAACGATTCGCCGTCCACGGTCAGCGTCGGCACGGCTCCTCCTCGATCGACAGTCCCGGCCGCCCCACCCGGAACGGCTCCGGGTCCACATGCGGCTTCTCCCCGGTGTAGAGCTCCGCCAGCAGTTCGCCCGTCGCCGCCGCCAGCCCGATGCCCGCGCCCTCGTGTCCCGTCGCGTGCCACAGGCCGGGCCGCCGCGGGTCCGCTCCGATGACGGGGAGGTGGTCCGGGGTGTACGGGCGGAAGCCGCCGTACGCGCGCATCACCGGGACGTCCCGCAGGACGGGGAAGAGGACGGCGGCCTTGCGGGCGAGGGCGCGCAGCACGTCCACCCGCACCGTGTCGTCGAATCCGGCGCGCTGCCGGCTCGATCCGATGAGCACCGTCCCGGCCCGGGTGGACTCCACGACCGCCGACGTCCGCAGGTCCTCCTCTCCGCTGCCGACCGCGCCGACGTAGTCGGCGTCGTAGACCTTGTGCCGGACGGTTCCCGGCGGCAGCGGGGCGGTGACCAGGACCATGCCGCGGCGCGGCAGTACGGGCAGCGGGCCGCCGGCGGCATCTGCGAAGCACCCGGCCCACGGGCCGCAGGCGTTGACAACCGCGCCGCAGGGCACCGGGCCGGCGTCGGCGGTGCGGACGGCGACGACCCGGCCCCCGCCCTCGCACGTGACGCCGGACGCGTCCGTTCCGGTACGGATCTCGCCGCCCCGGGCGCGTACGGCGGCGAGCAGCGCGGTCGCCGCCAGGACCGGCTGGAGCTGGGCGTCCTCCGGGTAGCACACCGCGGCCCGCACCCGCTCGGTCAGCTGCGGCTCGTGCGCGGCCGCTTCGCTCGCCGTGAGGTCGCGCGCGTCGACCCCGGCCGCGCGCTGGGTCGCGGCGAAGGTCCGGAGGGCGTCGGCGTCGGGCTCGCGTGTGGCGACGACGAGCCCGCCCTTGGGCTCGTACTCGCAGCCCGCCCGCTCGGGACCGAGCTCGTCGGCGAGCGCGGCCAGCAGCTGCGGCCAGCGGCGCAGCGAGGCCTGGGCGAGGGCGAGTTCCGGTCCGGGGGCCTTGTCGGAGACCAGGAGGTTGCCCTCGCCGCGGGCGGTGGTGCCGGAGGTGAGGGGCGCGCGGTCGAGGACGGTGACCCGCGCTCCACGGCGGGTCAGGGCCTCGGCGCAGGCCGCGCCGGTGATGCCGCTGCCGACGACGACCACATCGGGATGTTTCCGGAGCACGAGCATGCGGAGCACCGCCGTTCTCGCAGGAAAAATCGTTCTCTGAAAAGAACGACGGTGACGCTAGTGGGGTGTGCCGGAGGGGTCAATACCCGCACCGTCCGGGTACTCGATCAACAGCACGGAGACGACCGGGACTTCGCCCGCCGTCTCGTAGATGTGCGGCCGCCCGCCGGGCAGCCGGACATAGTCGCCGGGGCCCAGCTCATACGGGTCCTCCGGCGGCCCGACACGGAGCACACCCTCGGTGACCACGACATGTTCCAGTCCCGGGTGCCCGTCGGAGTGCTGGCGTGCCCCGGGCCTGACCCGCTGGTCGTAGAGCTCCAGCACCCCGCCCCTGGGCTCGATACGGCGCAGCATCCGCAGGTCGACCGCCTCGCTGCTGAGGACTTCGAGACTGCCGGACCGTACGAGCAGCACGTCCGGATCGGTCCGCTCGGTGAGCAGATCGGAGACGGGGACCCGCAGAGCGTTCGACAGACTGAACACCGTCTGGATGGTCGGGTTGCCTTGGCCGGACTCCAGTTGGGACAGGGCGCTCTTCGCGACACCGGACCTGCGGGCGACCTCGGAGAGCGAGAGACCGCGCTCGGTGCGCAGGGCGCGGAGGTTGGCCCCCAGCATGCGCCCCGCCCGCCCCTGTTCCACGGCCACGGCTCCTCCTCGGTCGGCGGCGGCCACTGTAACGACCCGCGCGGCGCGTTCGAACCCCGGTCCGGGAAATCCTGGGCAGAGGTGGCGGGCGGATGGTGGAGTGGCCTCATGACCTCCACGGACAGCGATGACCAGGGCCACGGGAGCAGCCCGGCGGGCAGGCGCGAGCAGGCTCTGCGGGCGGCAGTGAAGCAGGGGATGATCGGTCCCGAGGAGCCCGTCGCCGGGCTGCTGGACGTGGCCGGTATCCGGCAGTCGGCCGCCGCGCTGCGCGCCGCATTCACCGAAGTCGTCGCCCCCGGCACGCCCGTCCTGCACGCTTTCGCCGTGAAGGCCGCCCCCCTCGTGCCCGTGCTGCGGCTGCTCGCCGACGAGGGGCTGGGCTGCGAGGTGGCCAGCCCCGGGGAGCTGGCGCTGGCCCGCGCGGCCGGGCTGTCCCCGGACCGTACGGTCCTGGACTCCCCCGCCAAGACCCCGGCCGAGCTGCGCGAAGCCCTCTCCCTGGGCATCGCCGTCAACGCCGACAACCCGCAGGAACTGGCCCGCCTCGACGAGTTCATGGCGTCCACGACGACCGACTCCCCCCTCGGCCTGCGGATCAACCCGCAGATCGGCGGCGGCGCCATCGACGCGCTGAGCACGGCCACCGCCACCTCCAAGTTCGGGGTCGCCCTGCTGGACGAGGGGGCGCGCGACTGGGTGGTCCGCGCCTATCTGAACCGGCCCTGGCTGACGATGCTGCACTCCCATGCCGGCTCCCAGGGAGTCCCGCTGGAGCTGATGGCCGCGGGCGTGCGCGAGACATATGAGCTCGCCGAGGAGATCAACGCGGCGGCCGGGCGCCGCCAGATCCGCACCCTGGACATCGGCGGCGGCCTCCCGGTCAGCTTCACCTCGGACGAGCCCCCCGCCTTCCGGGAGTACGCGCAGCTGCTGCGCCGCACCGCCCCCGTCATGCTCGACGGCCGGTACGGCCTGGTCACCGAGTTCGGCCGGTCACTGCTCGCCAAGAACGGCCTGGTGCTCGCCCGGGTCGAGTACGCCAAGACGGCGGGCGGGCGACCCATCGCCGTCACGCACGCGGGCGCCCAGCTCGCCACCCGTACGGTCTTCGCCCCGGATTCCTGGCCCCTCCGGGTGGAGGCGTACGACGCGGAGGGCCGCCGCAAGCCCGGCCCGGACGTGGCCCAGGACGTCGCGGGGCCCTGCTGCTTCGCGGGCGACCTGGTCGCAGTGAACCGGCAGCTGCCGCTGCTCGAGGCAGGTGACCTGACGGCGCTGCTCGACACGGGCGCCTACTACTTCACCAACCACTTCGCGTACAACAGCCTGCCGCGCCCGGCGGTGTACGGCTACGCACCCGACCCGGCGGCGCCCGGGGGCGTGCGCTTCTCTCTCGCGCGCCCCCAGCAGACCGTCGAGGAGATCGTCGCCGAGAGCGGCGAAGGCCAGCGCGACGCGCTCACCGGCCTGCGGTGAGCGATGTGATGTGAGCGCCGGAAACGGGGAAGCCAGTTCCCATGCAGACACCCGACACCCCATCAGGTTCGCCCTCCTCATCCGGAAATGGACACCCGGCCGAGGAGAGCACAGCGCTCAAGCGAGCCATCGGCCCCAAACTGCTGCTCCTGTTCGTCATCGGGGACATCCTCGGCACCGGCATCTACGCCACCACCGGCAGCGTCGCGGGAAAGATCGGCGGCGCGCTGTGGCTGCCGTTCACGATCGGCTTCGTCGTCGCGCTGCTGACCGCCGCGTCGTACGTGGAGCTGGTCGGCAAGTACCCGAAAGCCGCCGGGGCCGCGCTCTACACCCAGAAGGCGTTCAAGGTCCCCTTCCTGACCTTCATCATCGCCTTCATGGTGCTGTCCTCCGGCCTGTCGTCGGCGAGCGCGGCCGCCCGCGCATTCAGCGGCGATTACCTTCAGGAGTTCGTGGACATCTCGCCGACGCTCATCTCCATCCTGTTCATCCTCGCGCTCTCCGCGCTCACGCTGCGCGGTGTCTCCGAATCCGTGAAGACGAACGTGGTGTTCACCCTGGTCGAGCTGACCGGCCTGCTGGTCATCCTGGCGATCGGGGCGTGGGCCGTCGTCACCGGTGACGGCGAACCGTCGCGACTCGGCGACATCGAGACAGGCGGCACCGGGTACGCCCTGCTCACCGGCATCCTGGGGGCGACGGCGCTGGGCTTCTTCGCCTTCGTCGGCTTCGAGGACTCGGTCAACATGGCCGAGGAGACCAAGGACCCGGTGCGCGCCTTCCCCCGCGCGATCTTCGCCGGTGTCGCGATCACCGGCACGATCTATGTCCTGGTCGGTCTCGTCTCCTCGCTCCTCGTCGACTACAAGGTCCTGGAGGGCTCGTCCGGGCCGCTGCTGGAGGTCGTGAAGGCGGGCGGGGTCGACTTCCCGCCGAAGCTCTTCGCGCTGATCGCGCTGTTCGCGGTCAGCAACTCCGCGCTGATCAACATCATGATGGCCTCCCGGCTCTGCTACGGGCTGGCCAACGAGCGCATCCTCCCCCGGGCCATGGCGCGCGTCCTGCCGCGCCGCCGGACTCCGGTCGTCGGCATCCTCTTCACCACGGCGATCGCGGTGGGGCTGGTGTCGACGGGCGAGATCGAGGGTCTCGGCGACACGACGGCCTTCCTGCTGCTGTGTGTCTTCGCGGTGGTCAACGTGGCGGTCCTGGTACTGCGCAGGTCCCCTGTCGCTCATGACCACTTCCGCACCCCGACGCCGCTGCCCGTACTCGGTGCCATCACCTCCGTGATCCTCGCCAGCCCGCTGGCGGACCGCGCGGCGGACGTCTACATCCGGGCGGGCGTACTGCTCGCGATCGGCATCGCGCTGTGGGTGGTGAACAAGCTGGTGCTGCGGGCGCGCGGCGAGTGACGTGCCGCCGTGCGGCGCACCGGACCGGACAGGTCGCCCCGGCATCCTGGGTCCGCCACGGCGCCCGGGACCGCACCGCGTGCCGTGCTCCCGGTGCATCCCCCGGCGGCGAAGGGCCGGGGCACGCGGCGAGCGACGCGCCGTCGTGCAGCACGCTCGGCGAGGCTGAGGCGCCACGGCGCCACGGGCCGGGCCGGCGCCCGGGGCGCGCTCCGTCGCCGCAGCACACTCCCGGCGACCCCCATCCCGCGAACGCTGCACTGCGGGGGGTCGCCACACTCACGAGCCGCCGTGCCCGACCGGCCGGGTCCCACGGCCGTCCACCTCGGCATCTCCCAGCATCCGTACTGGACAGCCGTCCGCGCGTGGAGGCATCGCGCGGGAACGGTTCACTCCACGAACAGGCCCCGCGCCGCCGCCTGTGCGTCGAACTCCTCCAGGCGCGCCTGCGCGTCCGGCAGGCCGTCGCACATCGCCTCCAGCAAGGCCCGCCCCAGCAGCATCGGCGCGCACGCCGTGTCGAAGGCCAGCCCCGTGCCGACGGCCGCGGGCAGCAGCAGATCGCTGTGCTTGGCGACCGGCGCGAAGGCGCTGTCGGCCACGGTGACCACCGTCAGGCCCGCCCCGCGCGCGTGGTCCAGCGCCTCGACCACCTCGCGCGGGTGGCGCGGCAGCGCGAAGCACAGCAGCGCGGTCGCGCCCGCGCGCACCGCCGCGTCGATCCGGTCGGCGAGCACCGTGCCGCCCTCGTCGAGCAGCCGTACATCCGGGTGCACCTTGGCGGCGAAGTACGCGAAGCCACGCGCCTGCGCTGCCGCGGCACGCAGCCCGAGGACCGGCAGCGGCCGGGAGGCGGCCAGCAGCCGGCCCGCCCGCTCCACCGGTTCGGGGTCGGCCAGCACCGCCGCCAGATGCCGCAGATTCTCGATCTCGGCCTGCACCGCCTGCTGGTATTCGTTGAGCGCCTCCCCGCCCTCCTTCCGCTCCGTCGGCGCGACCTCCCGCAGGTGCCTGCGCAGGGCCGGATAGCCGTCGAAGCCGAGGGCGACCGCGAAGCGGGTCACCGACGGCTGGCTCACCCCGGCGAGTTCGGCCAGCTCGACGCTCGACAGGAACGGCGCGTCCGCCGCCCGCCGCACCATGCAGTGCGCGATCCGCCGCTGTGTCGGCGTCAGCCGGTGCCCCTCGAAAAGCTTCTGCAGCCGGGTGGACGCACTGGATGTGCCGGACGTACCGGAAGTGCCGGACATACCGGATGTGGCCGGCCCGCTGTCGGCGCCCGCGTCACTCATCTGCTTCTCCTGTCCGTCGTACGGCTCCGCGCACGCACCGCCCCATCTCCCCTTCCGTCACCGGGAGTTCGGTTGACACTTCGCTCTGCACGGCCTCACCGTTCGCTTCACAGTCCGGTGAACCGGTCGAGTATTCCGGCTGCCGCCGTCACATCATCCGTCAGCGGCCGGTCCCGCAGGTCCGGGTCCAGGACTTCCGCAGCCGGCTCGAAGGCCCGCCCGACCGGCAGTTCGGGATCCAGGCGAAGATCGCGCCGGCGCAGCGCCCGTACAGCGGCGACCAGTTCGCACCCCAGCACGAGCCGGAAGGGCTCGCCGACCCGCAGGCTCTGCCGCGCGGCGAGTGAGGCGAAGCCGGCCTGTTCCGGGTGCGCGCCGGAGTCCAGGGCCTCGGCCAGCGCCGTCACCACGCCGGGCCGCAGGCCGTGCCCGACGGCGGAGGAGGGCACCGCCTCGTGCCGGTTGGCGCCGACGCCGGTGCTGCGGCCGTAGACCCGTCCGCCGACGGCCAGGTCATGCGCGGTACGCCAGGACTCCTCAACCCGCTTCAGCGCCTCCGGATCGGGTACGGCCCGTACCGCGCCTTCCGCGAGCCGTACGACATCGGCCACCGGGAGCGTCCTGCCATCCAGTGCAGCGGCAGTGACTGGCGTGGAGCTGTCCACCATGTGGGACGACATCATGCTCAAGCTCCTCCATATCCGGACACTCCGTCTTGCTCTTCGGGGCGGAAGTCACCTGCGGTTCACCGCGAAGCATTGACAACTATTCAGCCACCAAGAACTCTGCATGACCATATACAGGCCGGGCAAGGGATGGCTGATGATCAAATTCGACGCGGTGAGCAAGCGTTTCCCGAACGGCGCGACAGCGGTCCACGAGCTCACGATGGACCTCCCCGAGGGCGGCATCACCGTCCTCGTCGGATCCTCGGGATGCGGCAAGACCACCACCGCCGAGTGGGTCTCGAAGCACGGCCTCGACAAGAAGTAGGGCCGCGGGAACAGCGGCACTTCCGGACCGCATCAGCCCGCAGCCACGCCGGTCCGGACCGCATCAGCCCCCAGCCACGCCGGTCCGGACCGCGTCAGTCCAGCGGCCAGGTGTGCACGGGGACGTTGAGGTGCATGTACTCCATGTACCTCTGCGTCATCCGGCGCAGCGCCTCATGGTGGTCGATGTAGGACGCGTCCTCGATCGCGTGGTACATCTCCGACTGCCACACCGCGCCGTTGCGCCCGCTCACACAGCGCTGCTCGATGATGCCGAGCAGCGGTTCGCGCCACGCGGCGTCCATGCCGGAGCGTTCCAGGCCCTCGTGGGCCAGCGGCAGCAGACGGCGCAGGACGAGTTCCGTCGCGGGCACCTCGCCCATGCCGGGCCAGTAGAGGAGGGCGTCGATGCCGTGCCGTGCGGCGGCGTGCAGATTGTCCTCGGCGGCGGAGAAGGACATCCGGGTCCACACCGGCCGTTCCTGCTCGGCCAGGGCGCGTACGAGCCCGTAGTAGAAGGCGCCGTTGGCGGCCACATCGGCGACCGACGGGCCGGCCGGCAGCACCCTGTTCTCCACCCGCAGATGGGGCTTGCCGTGGACGACCGCGTACACCGGCCGGTTCCAGCGGTAGATCGTCCCGTTGTGCAGGGTGAGTTCGGGCAGTTCCGGGATGTCGCCGCCTTCCAGCACCTCCAGCGGGTCCTCGTCCTCGCACAGCGGAAGGAGGGCGGGGAAGTAGCGGACGTTCTCCTCGAACAGGTCGAAGACCGAGGTGATCCACCCCTCGCCGAACCACACCCGGGGCCGTACGCCCTGCACCTTGAGCTCCTCGGCCCGGGTATCGGTGGCCTGCTCGAACAGCGGGATGCGCGACTCCCGCCACAGCTCCTTGCCGAACAGGAAGGGCGAATTGGCGGCCAGCGCGACCTGGACACCCGCGATCAGCTGGGCGGCGTTCCAGTAGGGGGCGAACGCCTCCGGGCTGACCTGGAGGTGATACTGCGTGCTCGTGCACGCGGCCTCGGGGGTGATCGTCTCCGCGTAGGTGCGCAACCGCTCCACCCCGTCGATCGCGATCCGTAGATCCTCCCCGCGCGCGGCAAACACCTGTTCGTTGAGCAGCCGGTAGCGCGGATCCTCCGAGAGGGCGTTCTCGTCCACATGGCTCTGCCGCAGGGTCGGCAGAATGCCGATCATGATCAGGTGCGCGCCGACCGCGGCGGCCCGCTCCTCCGCGTGGTTGAGGGCGTCCCGCACCTCCTGCTCCCAGTCGCCCGGGCCCCCGGCGGTCAGCCGGCGCGGAGGGATGTTGATCTCCAGATTGAACCGGCCGAGCTCGGTCGACCAGGCGGGATCGGCGATCGCCTCGAGCACCTCGGTGCTGCGCATGGCCGGCTCGCCGGTCGCGTCGACCAGGTTCAGCTCGATCTCCAGGCCGACCTGTGGGCGTTCGATATCGAAGCGCGCCTCGCGCAGCATCTGGGCGAACGCGTCGAGGCTTCGCTGCATCTTCTTCCGGTACCGGCGGCGGTCATCACGAGTGAACACGAGCGCCGGGACGTCGCGTCCCATCACGCCTCCCGAGATCTCCTCGGCCCTCGCCCCCGCATCTCAGCGTCGCACGCCACGCCCGGCCCGGCCAGTGCCGGAGCCCTCCCGCCGACTTCGTACGCCACCTCTCGTGGTACCTCGTACCGACCCACGCGCTTCGTCCTCAAGCAGGAGGCAGCAGACGCTTCTGCGGCTTGCCCATGGCGTTGCGGGGCAGTGCGTCCAGGAAGACCACCCGGCGCGGGCGCTTGTGGACGGACAGATGCCCGGCGACGAAGTCGGTCAGCTCGCGCTCGGTCACCCCGTCGGCGACGACATACGCCACAATCTCCTGGCCGAGGTCCTCGTGCGGGGCGCCGACCACCGCCGCCTCCTGGACCGCCGGGTGGTCCAGCAGCGCGTTCTCGACCTCGCCCGCGCCGATCCGGTAACCACCGGACTTGATCATGTCGGTGGAGGCCCGTCCGACGATGCGGTGCATACCGTCCGGCTCGACGGCCCCTATGTCGCCCGTACGGAACCAGCCGTCGTCGGTGAACGACTCCGCCGTCGCCTCGGGGCGGCCCAGATATCCGCTGAACAGGGTCGGGCCGGTGAGCTGGAGCTCTCCGATCCCGGCACCCTCCTCGGCGACGATCCGGGTACGGATGCCGGGCAGCGGCGTGCCGACATAGCCGGGCCGCCGCTCGCCGCCCGCCCGGGTGGACACGGTGATCAGGGTCTCCGTCATCCCGTACCGCTCGACGGGCCGCTGCCCGGTGAGCAGCTCCAGGTCGCGGAAGACGGGCGCGGGGAGCGGCGCGCTGCCCGAGACGAGCAGCCGGGCGCTGCTCAACTCCCGCGCGGCGGCGGCATTCCGCGCCACCCGGCCCCACACCGTCGGCACCCCGAAGTACAGGCTGCCGCCCGCCGCTGCGTACGCCTCCGGGGCAGGCCGGCCGGTGTGCACCACACGGCTGCCGACCCGCAGCGCGCCCAGCACGCCGAGCACCAGTCCGTGCACATGGAACAGCGGCAGCCCGTGGACGAGTGTGTCCTCCGGCGTCCACTCCCAGGCCTCGGCGAGGGCGTCCAGATCGGCGGCGACGGCCCCGCGCGGGATCAGCGCGCCCTTCGGCCGGCCCGTCGTTCCCGAGGTGTAGAGGATCAGTGCGGTGGCCTCCGGCGCGGGCTCGGGCTTCGTCCAGGCCGCACGCTCCGCCGGGTCCACCGGTACGACCTCGATGCCCTGAGCAGGGCCGCTCGCGGGACCGCCCCCCGGGCCCCCGCCGCCCAGCAGCAGCTCGGCCCCCGAGTCACCCAGGATGTGCTCCTTCTCGGCGGGCCCCGAATCCGGCGGCAGCGGCACCACCGGCACCCCGGCCAGCAGCCCGCCCACCACCGCGACGACGGTCTCCAGCGACGCGTCCGCCTCCACCGCGACAGCGGAGGCCCCGGCGATCCGGCCCGCGACCGCACCCGCCGCGCCGAGAAGCTCCTCGCGCGAACAGGACCGCCCGGCGACGGTCAGCGCGTCGGCGAGGTCCCGGCCATGCGGCTCGGTGACGTACGGCAACAGGGACGCGGCCACAGCTCGCTCCTTCTCCTCCGGGCGTTTCCCGGTTCGCAATCATGGGGCTGGCCCCACCGACAGGCTCTGCCCGTGACCGTAGCGTGAACACCATGGCAGCCCACGATCCCGAGCTGAAGAAGGAACTCGACCGACCCTGTACCTGGGCCGGAATCGTCGGCGTGAACGCGGTGTACGCGGCCGGCGCCGGCCCTGGCAGCGGAAGACGCGCCGCAAACAGGAGAGCGACGGGGACTGACTCGGCGCCGCTGGAGGGACGGTGTGCGCGTCCGTGCCGAATGCCGGGTACGCCCACCCGGCCCGCCCGAACCCAGTGTCGCGAGGGCTGCCCGCCGTCCCTGCCGAACGGCCCGTGACCTGGGGTCACGGGCCGCACGGCAGTGGGGTGAGCGCGGGGACCGCCGCACCCCGGCGGGAGCCGGGGGCGGGACGACGGCGGTCCCCGCGAGGGACGCGGGCCGGGTCAGTTCCGGTTTGCCACGTCCGGGCGACCATGGAGGTCCGGGAGCCGCTCCGGAGGTCCTGGGCGCCGTACACGGTGTCGGTTCGTTCACTTGTCTCCGTGCCCTTGCCGACATCCACCAATGTGCCGGATCCGTGTTAAGTCCGTGCTGCGCGCGCATGACGCATGCGTACCAGTTACGCGAAGCCCGTCCCCAAGCCCGTTTTCCCGGCGCCTATTTGGCGGCCTTGGCCAGGAAGGCCAGCAGGTCCTGGCGGCTCACAACGCCCGTCGGCTTGCCCTCCACCAGCACGATCGCCGCGTCTGCCCGGCCGAGCACCGCCATCAGGTCCTCGACCGGCTCGCCGGACCCGACCTGCGGCAGCGGCGGGCTCATGTGCTTCTCGAGCGGGTCCGAGAGCGTCGCGCGCTGCGCGAACAGCGCGTCCAGCAACTCACGTTCCACGACCGAGCCGATGACCTCCGCGGCCATCACATCCGGGTGGCCGGCGCCCGGCTTCACGATCGGCATCTGCGAAACGTCGTACTCGCGCAGCACCTCGATCGCCTCGCCCACCGTCTCGTCCGGGTGCATATGGACGAGCGAGGGGAGCCCGCCCTGCTTGTACGCGAGGACATCGGCGACACGTGCACTGGGCTCGCCCTCCTCGAGGAAGCCGTAGTCCGCCATCCAGTCGTCGTTGAAGATCTTGCTGAGGTAGCCGCGGCCGCTGTCCGGCAGCAGGACGACCACCACGTCGTCCGGGCCGAGCCCTTCCGCGACCTTCAGCGCCGCGACGACCGCCATCCCGCAGGAGCCGCCGACCAGCAGGCCCTCTTCCTTGGCGAGCCGGCGGGTCATCTGGAAGGCGTCCTTGTCGGAGACCGCGACGATCTCGTCGGTCACCTCGGGGTCGTACGCCGTCGGCCAGAAGTCCTCACCGACGCCCTCGATCAGATACGGCCGCCCGGAGCCGCCGGAGTACACGGATCCCTCGGGGTCGGCGCCCACGATCCGTACGCGCCCCTCCGAGATCTCCTTCAGGTACTTTCCGGTGCCGCTGATCGTCCCGCCGGTTCCGACGCCCGCCACGAAGTGAGTGATCCGGCCGTCGGTCTGCTCCCACAGCTCGGGGCCGGTCGACTCGTAGTGCGAACGCGGGTTGTCCGGGTTGCTGTACTGGTCGGGCTTCCAGGCGCCCGGCGTCTCGTGCACCAGCCGGTCCGAGACGTTGTAGTACGAGTCGGGGTGCCCGGGGTCCACTGCAGTTGGGCAGACCACGACCTCGGCGCCGTACGCCCGCAGTACATTGATCTTGTCGGTGGACACCTTGTCCGGGCAGACGAAGATGCACTTGTAGCCCTTTTGCTGGGCCACGATCGCCAGGCCCACACCGGTGTTGCCGGAGGTCGGCTCCACGATGGTGCCGCCCGGCTGGAGCGCGCCGGAGGCCTCCGCCGCCTCGATCATCCGGACGGCGATGCGGTCCTTCACGGAACCGCCGGGGTTGAAGTATTCGACCTTGGCCAGGACGGTCGCCTGGATCCCCTCGGTCACGCTGTTGAGCCGCACCAGCGGGGTGTTGCCGACGAGCTCAATCATCGAATCGTGATACTGCACGACGTTCTCCAGGTCAGAGGCGAGGGTCTCCGCGGGGTCTCCGCGGTAGGGCGGGCATCCGCTCGCGCGTGCCCGTGTGTGCCAGCCTATTGCGCATCCACCCGCCGCACGGGGGCGTTGGGCAGCGGGCCGGGCGGGGCAAGAAGCCAGTGGCACGGTCTACAGCGGGAGGCGGGCCAGGCATGTCGATGTCGAGGGCGAGGGTGGCACGGCGCATCGCGGCCGCGGCGGCGTACGGCGGTGGCGGGATCGGGCTGCTGGGCGGGGCGGCGGTGGGGCTGCTGCTGACCGAGGTACAGCTGGCGAGGCGGGTCGTGGGCGGCTCGGGGGACGCGCCGCCGAATGCGGACGGACGGTACGGGGCGGTGTTCGACCGGCGGTCGGGACATCGCCCGTTGCGGCTCGCGCTCGCCGGTGACTCGACGGCGGCGGGCCAGGGCGTGCACCGGCCGCGGCAGACGCCGGGTGCGCTGCTCGCCTCGGGTCTGGCGGCGGTCGCGGAGCGCCCGGTGGACCTCCGTACGGTGGCGCTGCCGGGTGCGCAGTCCGACGACCTGAAGCGACAGGTCACCTTGCTGCTCGCGGACCGCACCCTGGTTCCCGACGTCTGCGTGATCATGATCGGCGCGAACGATGTGACGCACCGGATGCCCCCGGCACGGTCGGTGCGGCTGCTGGCGGACGCGGTGCGGCGGCTTCGGGAGAAGAACTGCGAGGTCGTCGTCGGGACCTGCCCCGACCTGGGGACGATCGAGCCGGTCTACCAGCCACTGCGCTGGGTGGCGCGGCGGATGAGCCGGCAGCTGGCGGCCGCGCAGACCATCGGAGCGGTCGAGCAGGGCGGCCGTACGGTGTCGCTCGGCGCTCTCCTGGGGCCGGAATTCGAGGCGAATCCGCGTGAGCTGTTCGGCCCGGACAACTACCACCCTTCGGCCGAGGGGTACGCGACGGCCGCGATGGCCGTACTGCCGACGCTGTGCGCCGTGCTGGGCCTGTGGCCGGAGGAGGAGCGTCCGGACGCCTCCCGGCGCGAGGGCATCCTCCCGGTCGCCGAGGCGGCGGCCCAGGCGGCCTCGGAGGGCGGCACGGAGGTCGCCACGGCGGCTCCCGTGGGTATCCGCGGCCCCTGGGTCCTCCTCAAGCACCGGCGCCGTCGGCGGCTCCCGGCGAACGAGGCGGCAGCGTCCTCCTCGGCCACGGTCCGGGCCCCGAAGCGATAGCGGCCACCACAGGCCCCGGCGGGCGGCGGGCCCGGCGCGATCGGCGAGCGGTACCCACCGTGATCGCTGCGGGCGCTGCGCACGCGCGGGCACTGCGGGTGTGGCGGACTCCGAGAGCGCTGCGAGCACTGCGGCACTTGCGGGCACTGCGGGTGTGCGGACTCCGAGAGCGCTGCGAGAGCTGCGGACGGGCTCTTCGCCGTCGCAGGCCGACCCGCCTGGGGCGCCCGCCGAGCGCCGGCGTCCCTTCGTCCGGTTCGCGCGGCGGCCAGCGGGTACGCCGCGGTCATGGAGGCACGCGGCCGGCGCACCCACGCCCGCGTGACCCGGGGCCGCGGCCCGGAACGTGGCCCGGGACTCTGCCCGGAGCGAGCCACTCCGCGAGGACTGAGCGAGCGCTTAGAAAAGAGGTCCGCATCACAGCACACAGGCCGTGACCTCGACGGTACGGCCGGGTAACTTCCAAGTCAGTCCTGCTTACTCGCCCCATGGAGCCGTGATGCCCGAAGCCGTGATCGTCTCTGCCGCCCGCTCACCGATCGGACGGGCCTTCAAGGGTTCCCTCAAGGATGTCCGCCCGGACGACCTGACCGCCGGAATCATCCAGGCCGCGCTCGCCAAGGTCCCCGAGCTCGACCCGCGCGATATCGAAGACCTGATGCTCGGCTGTGGCCTGCCCGGCGGTGAGCAGGGCCACAACCTGGGCCGGATCGTGGCCGTGCAGATGGGCATGGACCATCTCCCGGGCTGCACCGTCACCCGCTACTGTTCCTCGTCCCTCCAGACCACGCGGATGGCGCTGCACGCCATCAAGGCGGGCGAGGGCGATGTCTTCATCTCGGCCGGTGTCGAGACCGTGTCGCGCAGCGTCAAGGGCAACTCGGACACCCTGCCGGACACCTACAACCCGCTGTTCGCCGAGGCCCAGGCGCGTACCGCCGCCCGTGCCGAGCAGGAGGGCGCCGACTGGCACGACCCGCGCGAGGACGGTCTGATCCCCGACCCGTACATCGCGATGGGCCAGACCGCCGAGAACCTGGCCCGCACCAAGGGCGTCACCCGCCAGGACATGGACGAGTTCGGGGTGCGGTCCCAGAATCTCGCCGAGGAGGCCATCAAGAACGGCTTCTGGGAGCGCGAGATCACCCCGGTGACCACCCCGGACGGAACGGTCGTCAGCAAGGACGACGGCCCTCGCGCGGGCGTCACCCTCGAGGGCGTCCAGGGCCTCAAGCCGGTCTTCCGCCCCGACGGCCTGGTCACCGCCGGCAACTGCTGCCCGCTGAACGACGGCGCGGCAGCGCTGGTCATCATGTCCGACACCAAGGCGCGCGAGCTGGGGCTGACCCCGCTGGCCCGGATCGTGTCCACCGGCGTCTCCGGCCTCTCCCCCGAGATCATGGGTCTCGGCCCGGTCGAGGCGTCCAAGCGGGCCCTGGCCCGCGCCGGGATGACCATCGGCGACATCGACCTGGCCGAGATCAACGAGGCGTTCGCCGCGCAGGTCATCCCGTCCTACCGCGACCTGGGCATCGACCTCGACAAGCTCAACGTCAACGGCGGCGCGATCGCGGTCGGCCACCCGTTCGGCATGACGGGCGCCCGGATCACCGGCACGCTGATCAACTCGCTGCAGTTCCACGACAAGCAGTTCGGCCTGGAGACGATGTGCGTCGGCGGCGGCCAGGGCATGGCAATGGTCCTGGAGCGGCTGAGCTGAGCTGTAGCGGAGGGTAGGGGTCGCCCGAGGCACGAGGGCGGCACCTGCCCGCAGCGGAAGCGAAGCGGAACGCGACCAAAAACTGGGAGCGGCTGAGCTGAGCTGTAGCGGAGGGTAGGGGTCGCCCGAGGCACGAGGGCGGCACCTGCCCGCAGCGGAAGCGAAGCGGAACGCGACCAAAAAACCGGAGTGGCTGAGCCGAGCTGACCACCTGGTCGTGACCGAATCTCCCCCAGGATGTGATGTTTGTCCTGGGGGAGAGCTGTTTTCGCAGGTCAGGATGGCCAAGGGGGCGACCTCCGAGGCCTCGCTCCGGCCCGATTCGGCCACTGCGTAATGACATCGGGAAGCGCTGGGCCCCAAGCTGAGGTAGGAATTCGGGGGATCCGTTCGAACCGGGAGAGTACGTCAGTGAGCCCCATGTCCCTTGCCCTGCTGCTGGCCGCTGCCACCGCGACGGCTGTGGGCGCAGCGGCTATGCACGCTGCTCATGGGCTGCGGAAGCAGCTCATCGCCCTGCGTGCCGAGATCGCCGCCCCGGGCCGTACGGTCACCGCCTCGGTGCCCGCTGCCCGTACCGCGCCCACCGAGGAGATACGGGCCGCCGTCGCCGACGCACTCGCCGAGGAGCGGGAGCGGGAGCTGGCGGAGGCCCGTGCTTTCTGGGCCGCCCAGGAGGCCCGGGGAGTCGGCGATGGGCCGTCGCTGCTGGGCGGTCTGAACGGCCTCGGCGAGGAGGCCTCGATCTACCTGCCCCGCCAGGCCGACTTCGGGGGCCTGGAACCGCTGCTGGGCGCCGACGCGCTCAACTCCCTCGACGCGCTGGACGTCACGGACTCTCTCGACGCACTCGACATCTCGGACTCAATGGAGCCTCTGGACTCTCTGCAGCCCCTGGACTCCCTGCAGTCTCTGGACTCCCTGCAGTCTCTGGAGCCGCTCGACGTCCCGAAGGCCGTCGACGGCGCCACGGAGCCCGCTCCGGCCGAGGCGGCCCAGGAGGCGCCCGCGGAGTCGCCGGAGCTGGCCGCAGCCCGCCGCCGACACCCCTCGCACCCCGATTTCGCCCGGTCGGCACCAGTCGTGGCCGACCACGAGCGGACCGTGAGCCGGCTCCAGGAGCTGGCCGCGGCCGCCACGCCGCTCACCGATGTGCGCCCCGGGCCGCTCGGCACGCTCGATGTGTACGTCTTCGCCGACGGCACGACGATCTGCATGACCCCGGGCCACGGCGAGACGGCCGGGCAGCTAGCCGAGGCGCTGCGCGCCGGAACGGCGCCCGTACTGCTGGGCGGCTCCGGCATCTCCGGTGCCTACGCCCTGACCTTCGCCTATGGCGAGGAGAGCGTCTACATCCTGGCCGACCGGGTCATCGCCTCACTCTGACCGTCGTGTCCGGAAACAGCCGGCAACGACCAGGAAGAACCACGAACAATCGAGAACAGCCGAGAACGACCGTGAACGGCTGAAAATGGCCGTCCCTCGTTCGGCTTGTTCAGAGACCGCACCGCTTGGTCGCGGCCTCCACCAGTGCCACTGCGTCCGCGAGTTCCGCACCGGCCGATTCGGGGCGCCCGGCCGACGCCTCCGGCACTCCGCCGGAACCGGCAGAACCGACGGCCGAGCGCAGGGCCTCCGCCAGATCGTGGCCCGCCACCGCGACCTGGTCCGCCACCGCGAACATCCCCACCTCGGGCATCGCCAGCGGCTCCCGGCCCGGGAATTCGATGCGCTGTGCACGCAGCGCCAACTCGCGTGCCAGCGACAGCCCCTCGTCCGCCAGGCCCCGCTGCAAGCGGCTCTGCGGCGCCGACCGCAACCGGTCGGCGAGATGATCCACGGCTGCCACCAAGGGCGTCACATCAAGCACGCGGTGAGCCTATGTGTCGCCCCCTGCCTGTTGCCAACAGGCAAACAGTCAGGCACGGTGGCGTGAAGGACCACACCTGGACCACGCAAATGGACCAGCTATGGACGCGTCCGGAGGCGCCGATGTCCCAAGTCTTCTCCGAAGAGACCCACCGGAACCTGCTCTCCCGTATCCCTGAATGCACCGGCCGTGAAGTTTCCGACTGGCTGCGCACCGTCGATGAAGGCCCCGCTCTCTTCCGCTTCGAGGAGAAGGTCAGCTGGCTGCGCGGCGCGCATCAGCTCGCGTACGGCCATGCCAAGGCCATCGTCCATGAATACGACCTCAGGCGGGCCGCGCGAAAGCTGCAGTAGCAGCGCGCGAGAGCACCGCCGTCGAGCAAGAAGGCCGAAGGGCCCGGAGGCAGTTGCCTCCGGGCCCTTCGCGGTGTCCGTGCGGCCCCGTGAGGGCCAGGGGACGGGCGGCGGTCAGTCGCCGCGCAGGATCGAGATCAGCCGCAGCAGCTCGAGGTAGATCCACACCAGGGTCAGGGTGAGGCCGAAGGCCGCCAGCCAGGACTCCTCGCGCGGAGCGCCGTACGCGACGCCGTCCTCGACCTGCTTGAAGTCGAGGGCCAGGAAGCAGGCGCCGAGGATCACGCCGACGACACCGAAGAGGATGCCGAGGCCACCGCTGCGGAAGCCGAGGCCGTCACCGCCACCGAAAGCCATGAACAGCAGGTTCACGGCGGTCAGCAGCACAAAGCCGATTGCGGCTGCCATCACATAGCGGTAGAACCGCCTGTTCACCCGGATGAGCCGGGTCCGGTAGGCGATCAGCACACCGGCGAAGACCGCCAGGGTACCGAGCACCGCCTGCATCGGGGCGCCCTCGAGCTGCGCATTGATCGCACCACTGAGCCCCCCGAGGAAAAGTCCCTCAAAAGCCGCATATGCGAGGATCAGCGGCGGCGAGGCCTTGCGCTTGAACGCCTGAACCAGGCCGAGCACCATGGCGATGAGCCCGGCGCCGACGGCGAGCCCGAGATTGTCGGACAGCGCGATCCAGCCGAAGACCGCACCGATGACGACCGTGCCGAGCGTCATGCCCGTACGCATGACGACGTCGTCCATCGTCATGCGGTCGGTCTGCGGCGGGGCGACCGGCGGGGCGCCCTGCGCATAGGGGTTGGTGGGCTGCGCGTACGGGTCTGCGGGCTGGGCGTACGGGTTTCCGCCGGCATACGGGTTGGCGGCGGGTCCCCCGGCCTGCGGCGCCGCGTTGAAGCCCGCGTAGCCGTTGTCGCGGCTGAAGCCCCGTCGCGAGAAGACCGGGTTGCTGCTCCTCATCTCACTCCTCCATGGCCGCCCTGTGCGACCTTGCGTCAAGAGTAATAGGTCAGCAAAGGATGCACTCTAGTGCCGAAGGAGGATCTTTGAGTAGGCGGGCGAGCGCCCGGGGATCCGGCGGCACCGGGTGGCGGCGGCCTGGGCGCGAAAGGTGCGCCCAGGGGACTGCTGAGTGCCCGGAGCCGGACTTGAACCGGCACGGCCCTAAGGCCAGTGAGGTTTAAGCTCACCGTGTCTGCATTCCACCATCCGGGCAAGGGCTTCCCGGACCGCGAACGGATGACGGTCCCCCCCAGGGCGCAGCACGAGCCTATCCGTGCCGGTCGGCCCAACAGCGGGCAATCAGAGGGAGGTTGTCTGATTTTATTGGCACCTGAGGACCTGTCAGGGCATGCGACCTGCGGTAAGCACACGCTCGAGGCGTCAAGGCCGCTTCATTTCTCCGGCTTGTGATTGACGGAAACTCGACGCCCTTCTCAGGGGGTTCCGCCACCCGATTGGCGCCCCTCGCCCTCTCAGGGGCGCCGCGGCCCCTCGCCCATCTCAGAGGTGCCGTCGCCCCGTCGCCCTCTCAGGGGTGCCGTCATACCCAGGGAGGACCCGGGACCTCCCCGATACCTCCCAGGACTGCCCAGGAACGGGAGCAGGGACTGATCCTGACGGGTGATTCGGCCAGGAGGATGGGAACGACCCGCAGCACCACCGTCCCGACAGGAGATCCGCCCCGTGACCACCACCCCTTCAGGCGTCCAGACCGCCGTCCGCGCGACCGCGGTGGCCGCCCGTGCAAAGGACCTGACGAAGGTGTACGGCCAGGGAGAGACCCAGGTGGTCGCCCTGGACGGCGTCTCCGTCGACTTCCGGCAGGCCGAGTTCACCGCCATCATGGGCCCCTCGGGATCCGGCAAGTCCACGCTGATGCACTGCGTCGCGGGCCTCGATTCGATCTCCTCGGGATCCGCCCGTATAGGTGACACCGAGCTGACCGCGCTGAAGGACAAGCAGCTGACCAAGCTGCGGCGCGACAAGATCGGCTTCATCTTCCAGGCCTTCAACCTGCTGCCGACGCTGAACGCCCTGGAGAACATCACGCTGCCGATGGACATCGCGGGCCGTAAGCCCGACAAGGCGTGGCTCGACCAGGTCGTCGACACCGTCGGTCTGTCCTCCCGGCTGAAGCACCGGCCCACCGAACTGTCGGGCGGCCAGCAGCAGCGCGTCGCCGTGGCCCGCGCACTGGCCGGCAAGCCGGAGATCATCTTCGCGGACGAGCCGACGGGAAACCTCGACTCGCGCTCCGGTGCCGAGGTCCTGGGCTTCCTTCGCAACTCCGTGCGCGGGCTGGGCCAGACGGTGGTCATGGTCACCCACGACCCGGTCGCCGCCGCCTACGCGGACCGTGTCATCTTCCTCGCCGACGGCCGGATCGTCGACGAACTGCACGAACCGTCCGCCGACGCCGTCCTCGAGCGCATGCTGCGGCTCTCCGGGAGCGGCGCGTCAGCGGCAGGCGCCGCTTCGTCCCACGCCCAGGGCTTCGGCGACAAGGGACGGGCCGCCGGCTGACCGACGGCTCTCCCGTCCCCCGGGCGCATCCCGCTCGGCCGCGTCTCCTCCGTCCACCGTCTCCCGGCCGGACCGCCGCCCCACCCCGAACGCCTTCCGCGGCGAACCGCCGCGCCCTACGCCAGTCCTCCGCCCCTCGCGCCACAGGCATGCCCCGTACGGGGCCGAGGGCTTCTTCCTCAGGAATGAGAATGTTCCGAACTGCCGTACGCAACGTACTTGCGCACAAGGCCAGGCTGCTGATGACCGTGCTCGCCGTCATGCTCGGCGTCGCGTTCGTCTCCGGCACCCTGGTCTTCACCGACACCGTCGGCGGCGCCTTCAAGAACAAGTCGGCCCAGAGCTTCGACAACGTCTCGGTCTCCATCAGCTCCACCGGCGACTCGGCCGACTTCGGTGCCAGCGGTGCGGACGCCCAGGAGGCGAAGCAGAACGCCAAGCTCACCGACGAGCTGCTCAAGAAGGTCCAGGACCTGCCCGGCGCCCGGTCCGCGACCGGTGTCGTCTCCGGCTTCACCGCCCTCGCCGACAAGAACGGCAAACTGGTCGGCCAGGGCTGGCAGACCCTCGGCGGCAACTACTTCCCGGGCTCCGACGGCAAGGACGACCGCTACCGCTTCACCGACGGGCGCGCCCCGAAGGCCGCTGACGAGATAGCCCTGGACAGCAGGACCGCCGAGCGGGCCGGCTACCGGGCCGGCGACACCGCCCGGGTGTCCACCGACGGCCCGGTCATGCGGCAGCGGATCTCCGGCATCTTCGACACCGACGACGGCAGTGTCGCCGCGGGCGGCAGCCTCGTACTCTTCGACAACGCGACCGCCCGCAAGGCGCTCGGCAAGACCGCCGAGTTCGACGAGATCACCGTCAAGGCCGAGGCGAACACCTCCGAGGCCGCGCTCAAGAGCTCCGTCGAGAAAATTCTGCCGAAGGACACCGAAGCCGTCACCGGCCAGGTGCTGGCCGACCAGCAGGCCGACAGCATCGCCCAGGACACCAAGGCGATGAGCCAGGTGCTTCTCTACTTCGCGGGCATCTCGCTCTTCGTCGGCATCTTCATCATCGCCAACACCTTCACCATGCTGGTCGCCCAGCGCACCAGGGAGCTGGCGCTGATGCGCGCGGTGGGCGCGGCCCGCCGCCAGGTGACCCGCTCCGTGCTCATCGAGGCGTTCATCGTCGGCCTGGTGGCCGCCGTGTCCGGCTTCCTGACCGGCATCGGGATCGCGGTGGGCCTGCGCTCACTGCTCAACTCCACGGGTGCCTCGCTGCCCGACGGCCCGCTGGTCATCGCGCCCGGCACCGCTCTCATCGCGCTGATCATCGGCGTCGTGGTCACCATGCTGTCCGCCTGGCTGCCCGGCCGCCGCGCCGCCAAGGTGCCGCCGGTCGCGGCGATGAACAGCGTCCACGCAACGCCCACCACCCGCAGCCTGGTCGTGCGCAACTCGATCGGCTCCGTCATCACCGCCCTCGGCGCGGCCGTGGTCTTCCTGGGCGTCTCCCAGGGCAAGGACGGCGGCTCGTTCATGGCCGGCGGCGCGATGTTCATGCTCATCGGCATCATCGTGCTGACGCCGCTGCTCTCCCGCCCGGTCATCGCCGCCGCGGCGCCGCTGCTGGACCGCTTCGGTGTCGCGGGCAAGCTGGCCCGGCAGAACGCGCTCCGCAACCCGCGCCGTACGGCCTCCACCGCCGCCGCGCTGATGATCGGCCTCACCCTCATCACCGCGATGACCGTGCTGGCCACCTCCATGCAGCACGCCATCAACAAGATGGCGGTGGACGCCCTCAAGTCCGACTACACGGTCAGCATGGCCAACTTCACGCCGCTGTCCCCGGATGTGCGCCAGAAGCTGGCGGCACTGCCCGAGGTCGAGGCGACCAGCCCGATGCGCTCCGCGTACGCGGAGGTCGACGGCGACTTCCAGAGCATCTCCGGCGTCGACCCGAAGTCCATCGGCCAACTGCTGCACCTGGACTTCACCAGCGGTTCGTTCGACGGAATGGCGGGCAAGGGCGCGCTCGTCGACAGCCGTACGGCGAAGGAGCACGGTCTGGAGACCGGCGAAACGTTCCCCGCGAAGTTCGACGACGGCCGGACGGACCGGCTGACGGTCTCGGGGGTCTTCGAGGGCAACGACATGATCGGCGGCATCTTCGTCGCCACCTCCGTGGTCGACAAGCACCTCGAAAAGGTCGCCGACGAGCAGGTGCTGGTGAAGATGGACGACGGTGCCTCGGAACAGGCCGAGGACACCATCGTCAAGGCGCTGGGCGAGAACCCCGCCATCCAGGTCAAGGACAAGCAGGCCACCAGCGACGAGATCGGCAAGCAGATCAATCTGCTGCTGAACATGCTGTACGGGCTGCTGGCGATGGCCGTGCTGATCGCGGTGCTGGGTGTCGTCAACACCCTGGCCATGTCGGTCTTCGAGCGGAAGCACGAGATCGGCATGCTGCGGGCGATCGGCCTCGACCGGTCGAAGGTCAAGCGGATGGTCCGGCTGGAGTCGGTGGTCATCTCGCTCTTCGGAGCGCTGCTCGGCATCGGCCTGGGGGTGTTCCTGGCCTGGGCCGCGGGCCAGTCCATCACCGAACAGATGTCGACGTACTCGATGCGGATCCCGTTCGACCGGATCGCGCTCTTCCTGCTGATGGCCGCGCTGGTCGGCGTGTTGGCGGCGCTCTGGCCGGCCCGCCGGGCGGCGAGGCTGAACCCGCTGGAGGCGATCAAGGCGGAGTAGTACCGCGGCAGTACTGAGGGCGAGCGGTGTTCCCCGGCGCGTACGCCCGCGTGCCGGGGAACACCGCTGCCGGTTCAGCCCCGCCAGTCGCGGGCGCGCAACGGCACCCCGGAGTCGCCCGAGTCGGGCGTACGCACCGCCAGGATCTGGTTGACACCGATCCGGTTGCGCTCGAAGGACAGCGCGGACGCGGCCATGTAGAGCTTCCAGACGCGGGCCCGGCCGGGCGAGGTGAGCCGGACGGCCTCGGACCAGTGCGCCGCGAGATTCGCGACCCACTGGCGCAGCGTCAGCGCGTAGTGCTCACGGATCGACTCCAGGTCGCGCACCTCGAATCCGGCCTCCTCGAGCAGCGATACCGTACGCCCGGCCGGGGCGAGCTCCCCGTCCGGGAAGACGTACGCGTCGATGAACTCGTCCACGTGGTACGTCTCTTCGTCCATCACCGGACGCCGGGCGATCTGGTGGTTGAGCAGCCGGCCACCGGGCTTCAGCAGATCGTGCAGGGCGGTGGCGTACTCCCGGTAGCTGGCGGTGCCGACGTGCTCCGCCATGCCGATCGAGGAGATCGCGTCGTACGGGCCGTCGGCGACGGCGCGGTAGTCCTGGACGCGGACCTCGATCCGGTCGGTCAGACCCGCGTCGGCGATCCGCTTGCGGGCGTAGGCGGCCTGCTCGGTGGAGAGCGTCACGCCGACGGCTTGCACGCCGTACTCGCGGGCCGCGTGCATCACCATCGAGCCCCAGCCGCAGCCGACGTCCAGCAGCCGGTCGCCCGGCTTCAACGCGAGCTTGCGGCAGATGAGGTCGAGCTTGGCGTGCTGGGCGTCCTCCAGGGTGGCGCCCTCGTCCCAGTAGGCGCAGGAGTAGACCATGGAGGGGCCCAGCACCAGCTCGTAGAAGTCGTTTCCGACGTCGTAGTGGTGGCTGATGGCGGCTCTGTCGCGGCGCGGGCTGTGCAGTACGCCGCGGCGCCGGCGCGCCTCCTCGCGGGGCGGGGCAGGCGGCAGGCCGGGGCCGGCGAGGGCGATCAGCTCCAGGGCGGCGGCGCGCAGCCGGGGGTCGCGCAGCGCGGCGATACGGCTGCCGGTGCTGTCCTCTTCGCCGCTGCCGGGAGTGCGCTCCCAGAGCAGTCCGGCGAGCCGGGCGAGCACCTCGTACAGGTCGCTGTCGGCGATCTCGATCTCGCCGGCCACCCAGGCCCGGACGAGCCCCAGCTCACCGGGCCGCCAGAGCAGACGGCGCAGCGCGCGGCGGTGACGTACGACGAGGGTGGGGGCGCCCGGGGGACCTGCTTCGCTGCCGTCCCAGGCGCGGATACGCACGGGTACGGGATATCCCAGCAGTTCCTCTGCGAGTGCGGTGAGCCGCGGCGCGGCGTCGGCCATGTCCTACACCTCCGTGACGACGGATCGACGGGGTCCGTCCCTTACGTAAACCCAACAAACTCAGGTCGCAGTCCTGTTGTCACGTAAGAGAACGGCAAAAAGCACCATCTATCCATACGCCGAAACGGGCCGCCACAACCCCTTCCGGCGCCGGAGTGACCGCTTCGCGCCGGTGCAGCTCACGCCGGCCGGGGTAACGCGGCCGGGCAGGGCCCTTCGGCCGGGCCCGTAAAACACCCGAAAGGGCGCCCGCACCACGGATGGCGGACGCCCTTTCGGACTGCGTGTTCGGCCCCGTACGGGCCGGGTGTCAGGAGGCCTTGGCCTCCTCCGACTTGCCGGCCCGGTCGGCGGGCTGCGTCGTGGCGGCCGAGACCGGGCGGGCGGCCTCGTAGAACTCCTCGCGGGGGTTCTCCATCGCGCCGAGCGAGACGACCTCGCGCTTGAGGAACATCGCCAGCGCCCAGTCCGCGAAGACCCGGATCTTACGGTTCCAGGTGGGCACGGCCAGCCCGTGGTAGCCACGGTGCATGTACCAGGCGAGGCGGCCGCGGAGCTTGATCTTGACCTTGCCGACGACGACCATCGCGACGCCCTTGTGCAGACCGAGACCGGCGACCGCACCCTTGTTGGCGTGCTTGTACTCGTGCTGCGGGAAGTCACGCATACCGGAGATCACGTTGTCGCCGAGGACCCTGGCCTGGCGCAGCGCGTGCTGGGCGTTCGGCGCGCACCACTTGCCCTCGCCCGCGGCGAGGTCCGGCACCTGGGCGTTGTCGCCCGCGGCCCAGATGTAGTCGGTCCCCTTGACCTGGAGGGTGGGCTCCGCGTCGACGTGACCGCGCGGGCCGAGCGGCAGGCCGAACCGGGCCAGCGCCGGGTTGGGCTTGACGCCCGCGGTCCACACGATCGTGTTGGAGTCGACCTCGAGGCCGTTCTTGAGCACCACATGGCCGTCGATGCAGGAGTCCATCGAAGTGTTGAGGTAGACCTCGATGCCGCGCTTCTGGAGGTGCTCCAGGCCCCAGGTGCCGAGCTCGGGGCCGACCTCCGGGAGGATCTTGTCCGCGGCGTCGACGAGCACGAAGCGCATGTCCTCGCGCTTGACGTTCGGGTAGTACTTCGCGGCGTCGCGGGCCATGTCCTCGACCTCGCCGATGGTCTCCGCACCGGCGAAGCCGCCGCCCACGAAGACGAAGCTCAGGGCCTTGCGGCGGACGTTCTCATCGGTCGTCGAGTCGGCCTTGTCCAGCTGCTCCAGTACGTGGTTGCGCAGGCCGATGGCCTCCTCCACGCCCTTCATACCGATGCCCTGTTCGGCCAGGCCGGGGATCGGGAAGGTGCGGGAGACCGCGCCGAGGGCCACGACCAGGTAGTCGAAGGGCAGTTCGTACGCCTCGCCGACGAGCGGGGCGATCGTGGCCACCTTGCGGTCCTGGTCGATGGTGGAGACCCGGCCGGTGAGGACCTCCGCCTTGGGGAGCACGCGTCGCAGGGGGACAACGACGTGACGAGGAGAGATGCTGCCGGCAGCAGCTTCGGGAAGGAAGGGCTGGTAGGTCATGTACGAGCGCGGGTCGACGACGGTAACGGTCGCCTCGCCGTAGCGCATCTTCTTCAGAATGCGCCTGGCTGCGTACAGGCCTACGTACCCACCGCCTACTACGAGGATCCTGGGACGCTCCGTGGTGCTCATGATTCGAGTATCCAGCACCCCCATGGGGGGTGCTCGTGAGCCCCTTCACAAGCACTTCCGCCCCTTCTGCTACACTCCGCCGCCGCCGTGACCGAGGCCATAGCGCCGAGGGGGAACCACCGTGTAGGGGCGGGCGTTGATCACCGCCCTGAACTGGCCTTGCGGGCGCCCGCACTGCTGGACCACCGGGGCTGTGAGTACCGGCGCAACACGGCCGAAACGGCCTTCGCCGCCCCTCGGCCGGGCGGTCGGGCCGCCTATCCGGGCCCTACAGCCCCCAGAGGCCGTCACCGTGCCACTTTTTCATGTGAAGAGTTTCACGAAGTTTCTTCGGCGGGCGGCTCAGACCAGGCTCCAGGCGATGCCGTCGAGGATGTCGTGCTCGCTGACGACGACCTCGCGGGCTCCGGTCCGCTCCATGATCGAGAGCAGTACCAGCGCTCCGGCTGCGATCACATCGACCCGGCCGGGGTGCATCACGGGGATCGCGGCGCGCTCCGCGTGCGTCGAGGACAGCAGGTTTCCGGTGATCTCCCGGACCTGCTCCAGGGAGACCCTCGAGTGGTGGATCGCCGACGGGTCGTAGCGCTCGAGGCCCAGTGCGATGGCGGCGACGGTGGTGACCGAGCCGGCCAGTCCGACGAGCGTGCGCGCCTCCGCCAGCGGGACCGTCTCCGCCGCGAGGTCCAGAGCGGCGGCGATATCGGCCTCTATGGCGGTGATCTGGCCCAGTGTCGGGGGGTCGGTGATCCGCCCGTCCCGCAGCAGGTGCCGCTCGGTCATCCGCACACAGCCGATGTCGACCGAACGCGCGGCGCGTACCCGGTCGTCCCCGACGACGAACTCGGTGGAGCCGCCGCCGATGTCCACGACGAGATACGGCTTCTCCAGGTGGTCGCGGCCGGCCAGCTCCTTGGTGGCGCCGGTGAAGGAGAACTCCGCCTCCTGGCTGCCGGTGATCACCTCGGGCCGGACTCCCAGGATGTCCACGACACCGCGGACGAACTCCTCGCGGTTCTCCGCATCGCGGGAGGCGGAGGTCGCCACGAAACGGAGCCCGTGCGCTCCCAGCTCACTGATCACCTCCGCGTACTCACGGCAGGCGGCGAAGGTCCGCTCCAGCGCCTCGGGCGCGAGCCGCCCCGTACGGTCGACGCCCTCGCCGAGCCGGACGATCGTCATCCGCCGGTCGAGCTCCTTCAGATCCCCGGACTCCGGGTCGAGGTCCGCGACGAGGAGCCGGATGGAGTTCGTACCGCAGTCGATCGCTGCGACCCGGGTCATACGTCGCCCTCCGGAGCGGGAGCGGGGGCCGATGCAGAGGCCGAGGCCGAACCCTGGCCGCCGGGCGGAACGCACGGACCCTTGCGCCACCACTCCGGCAGCAGCGCGATGGCCTCGTCGCCGAGGGGATTGACCCCCGGGCCCGCGGCCAGCGAGTGGCCGACCAGGACGTGCAGGCACTTCACCCGGTCCGGCATACCGCCCGCGCTGGGAAAGCCCTGGAGCACCTCGATCGCGTCGCGGCGGGTGATGTAGTCCTCGTGCGCGGCCCGGTACGCGGCGGCGAGCTCCGGATCCTCGGCGAGCCGTGCCGACATCTCCTTCATCACGCCGTCGGCCTCCAGCGTGCCGATCGCGGAGGCGGCGCGCGGGCAGGTCAGGTAGTACAGCGTCGGGAAAGGCGTGCCGTCCTCGAGCCGCGGCTCGGTCTCGACCACATCGGGCAGGCCGCAGGGGCAGCGGTGCGCGACGGCCCGCAGTCCGCGCGGTACGCGGCCGAGCTGCTCGCCGATCGCCTCGACATCGGCGTCGGTGGGCGGGGTGTGTCCGGTCTGGGGCGGGGGCGTTTCCATACCTGCGCAGATTCTCTTCGGTCGGTGCGGATCAGTTCGGATCGGTTCGGATCGGTTCCATGGGACGGGGTCGGGCTCAGCGTTGCGCGTCGGCGTGGTCGACGCCGTCCCACAGGTTGCTGTACCAAGGGCGGTCGGCGGCGCCCTGGTCCTTGGTGTGACGGCCGTCATCGCCACTGCCGTCGACCACGGTGTAGCCGGTCTCGCCGGGGCGGATGTAGTGCAGATGCTCGCGGGCCTGCTGCTCCACGTACGCCGGGTCCTGCCAGCGGGCCTTCTGGTCGCGCAGCTTCTCCACCGCCCTGCGCGCCTGCTCGGCCTGCCGCCGCTGTTCGGCGATCTCCGAACGCTGCGAGACCCACTGCCGCATGGGATAGGCGAGAGCCACGACGAGTGAGCAGACGACGAGCGCGAGTAGCGCGGCGCGGCCGGTGAGCCGGCTGCGCCGCTGGGGCCTGGCCCGGGCACTGGCCCTGTAGACCCGGGCGGCCGCCTGCTCGCCGAGCGCCTTGAGCCTGGTCGCGGTGGAAAACCGCTCCCGGTCTCCGGCCACGTCGCCTCCCTGTCCCTGCGCGCTCCGCTTCGCTCCGCCTTCGCTCACCCCGAGCGCCGGCCCCGAGCACCGGAACGGAGCACCGGACCGGAGCACCGGCCATGAGTGCCGCGAAGCGAAGCCGTCCCCGCGCCACGGTACGGGACCGGGCGCGGGGACGTACGGATGACGGTCCGGCCGACCGGCGGGCCGGCCTTCAAGCGCCTGCCGCCGACGGCCGGCTGATGACTACCGGTTCGCGGAACGGAACCGCGGGAACGCGCTGCGGCCCGCGTACACCGCCGCGTCGTCGAGGATCTCCTCGATGCGCAGCAGCTGGTTGTACTTGGCGACGCGCTCGGAGCGGGCCGGGGCGCCGGTCTTGATCTGGCCGCAGTTGGTGGCGACGGCCAGGTCGGCGATGGTGACGTCCTCGGTCTCGCCGGAGCGGTGGGACATCATGCACTTGAAGCCGCTGCGCTGGGCGAGCTCGACGGCGTCGAGGGTCTCGGTCAGCGAACCGATCTGGTTGACCTTGACCAGCAGCGCGTTCGCGGTGTCGTTGTCGATGCCGCGGGCCAGCCGCTCCGGGTTGGTGACGAACAGGTCGTCGCCGACGATCTGGACCTTGTCACCGAGCTCGTCGGTGAGGGTCTTCCAGCCGTCCCAGTCCTCCTCGTTCAGCGGGTCCTCGATGGAGACCAGCGGGTACGCCTCGACCAGCTCGGCGTAGTACGCGGTCATCTCGGCGGCGCTGCGGGACTTGCCCTCGAACTCGTACGAGCCGTCCTTGTGGAACTCGCTGGCGGCGACGTCGAGCGCGAGTGCGATGTCCTGGCCGGGGGTGTAGCCCGCCTTCTTGATCGCCTCGAGGATGAGGTCGAGCGCCTCACGGTTGGAGTCGAGGTTCGGGGCGAAGCCGCCCTCGTCGCCGAGGCCGGTGGACAGGCCCCGCTCCTTCAGCACGCCCTTGAGCGTGTGGTAGATCTCGGCGCCCCAGCGCAGGGCCTCGGAGAAGGACTCCGCACCCACGGGAGCGATCATGAACTCCTGGATGTCCACATTGGAGTCGGCGTGCGAGCCGCCGTTCAGGATGTTCATCATCGGGACCGGCAGCAGGTGCGCGTTCGGACCGCCGAGGTAGCGGAAAAGCGGCAGGTCGGAGGCTTCGGAAGCGGCGTGCGCGACGGCGAGCGAGACCCCGAGGATGGCGTTGGCGCCGAGCGAGGACTTGTCCGGGGTGGCGTCCAGGTCGAACATCGCCTGGTCGATCAGCCGCTGCTCGGTGGCGTCGTAGCCGACGAGCTCCGGGCCGATCTGCTCGATCACCGCGAGCACGGCCTTCTCCACACCCTTGCCGCCGTAGCGGCTCTTGTCACCGTCGCGGAGCTCGAGAGCCTCGAACGCACCGGTGGAGGCACCGGAGGGGACCGCAGCACGGCCGGTGCTGCCGTCGTCGAGGCCGACCTCGACCTCGACCGTGGGGTTGCCTCGCGAATCGAGGATTTCCCGGGCTACGACGACGTCGATGGACGGCACGAGCATCTCCTTCTGGTGTGACGCATGGAACGCAGTGTCTCTGTGGCACTGCGCCATGAGCCTAACCGCCATGCGCGCATCGGCCTGCCCCGCGCCCACCCGCCGAGACAAAAAAGGTGGAGGAAGGCCTGGTGAACGCGGGCCCCGGCGAACGACAGAACCCCGGACGGGCGCGTCGGGGGACGGCGCGCCCGTCCGGGGTCGTCTGTCATGAGGCGGCTGCGCCGCGTGGCGGGATCAGCTCAGGTGGAGCCGCTGGCCCGGGTAGATCAGGTCGGCTTCATCCACGATGTCCTGGTTCAGGTCCTGGATCTTCTGCCAGCCGCCCTTGACCTTCTCAGCCTTGGCGATCTTGGCGAGGGTGTCGCCGGACTTGACCTTGTACTCGCCGTCGCCCTTCTTGACGGCCTTGGGCGCGGCGGCCTTCGGCGCCTCGCCCTGGCGGTCACCGCGGTCCGCGTGGCTCTCGCCGCCGCGGTCGGCCTGGCTCGCGGAGGAGCCGGAGCCGTCCGGGTTCACACCGGCGTCCGGGCCGCCGGCGGTCAGACCGCCCTCACCGGCGCAGGCCCAGGCGCCCGGGCCCTGCTGGTCGAGCAGCTTCTCCGCGGTGGCGATCTGCTGCTCCTTGCCGGCCTGATCGGCGCGCGGAGCGTACTGGGTGCCGCCGGCGGCGGACCAGCTGGACTGCGAGAACTGCAGGCCGCCGTAGTAGCCGTTGCCGGTGTTGATGGACCAGTTGCCGCCGGACTCGCACTGGGCGACCTTCTCCCAGGTGTCGACCGAGGCGGCGGAGGCGGACGTGGCGCCCATCAGCGGTACGGCGACGGCCGTACCGGCAAGACCTGCCATGGTGACGATGCGGACGGTTTTGGACGGGCCGCGGTGCTTGCCCTTGTTGCCGGAAAGCAGCATGGATGGATCTCCTCACCGACGCCTACGAGGTGAGCTGTCGGGTTCGGGCTGTGAGTGCCCGGCCGCGTGCGTGACGCACTCGGCTTCACCCCTAGCCGGTCCGCCTGCCACATCTCAACAGACTTGTCCGGCACTTACCTTGGGTCCCCCGCTCCTGCCTACGGCGCTTGCGCGTCGATGTCCCTCCGGCCACCGGCAGGATTCGGCGTGATGGTCGGCGGTGCCCGCAATGGCGAGCGGTTCGACGTTAAGCACATCGGTCCCGCCGGTTCAAAGACGGGAAACCGGCAACTGCGGCCTCGCTGCCGCCGCTTCACCTCTTGTCTCCGCAGGTGAGTGCGGCTACAGGGGAATCCGGTTCCAGGACTCGGGCGACAGCCGGTGAGACGCTTCTCTCAGTCACCCCAATCCGGGGCACACAGGGCCGAACTACCCTGTGGGGGCGCTCAGATCGAGGTCCTGACCGGGGCGGATCAGGTCGGGGTCGCCGCCGACGACGTCGTCGTTGGCGTCGTAGAGCGTGGACCAACCGCCGGGCAGGCCGTACTCGTCGGCGATGGCCGACAGGCTGTCACCCGGCCGTACGGTGTAGTCCTCGTCCTCGGACTGCTCGCCACGGCTCGGGTCGGCGCCACGGGAGGCGTGCGCGCTGCCCTCACGCTCGTCCTCCGAGGGCTGACCGCGGTGCTTGCCACTGCCCGGGCCGGGGGACGCGTCCGGCGTGTCCGAGGAGCCGGACTCCGGGGACTTCTGCGTGGGGGACGCGCTCGGCTCCGTACGGTCCGTTCCGCTCTCCCCGTCCGCCCTGTCCGGCTCGTCCGGCCCGGACGTCTCCGTGCCCGTCGCCCCGTCGGCGGACGACGAGCTCTCCGAGGACTCCGGGGACTCCGGAGCGTCCGGCAGAAGGGTCTCCACCGCTCCCGGCAGCAGGGTGCTGCCCGGGTCCACGTCCGGAGCCTCGCCGCCCTCCTTGAGCCCGGCATTCGTCGCACAGCTCGGCCACGCCTCGGGGCCCTCCTCGGCGAGCACCTTTTCGGCCACGGAGATCTGCTGGGAGCGGCTGGCCAGGTCGGCGCGCGGCGCGTAGTCCCGGCCGCCGTAGTCCTCCCAGGTCTCCTGGGTGAACTGCAGCCCGCCGTAGTAGCCGTTACCGCTGTCGGCGCTCCACATGCCGCCGCTCTCGCACTGAGCGACCCGGTCCCAGGTGCCGGTGTCGGCGGCCTGGGCACCTCCTGCCCCGAGCAGCGGAATGGCGATGCCCGCGCCGGTCACCCCCGCGGTGACGAAGATGGCCGGAGCCTGGCGGGGGCGGCGGTGTCGACCGTTCCCGGAGCGCATGCGGTTGCCTTTCGAGCGAAGGTGCGTGTGAGCTGAGGCTTGAAAGTAACCGCGGCTTGCGTCCATCACAAGAAGATGTAGTGGAGATCACGCGAAGGTCACATAGTTGACACTGTCTCAGTTCTGACAGGGGTGAACTCCACCGGAAGGGTGCGCAATCCACGCATGATGAGCCCCCCACGCCATCGCAAATCGGTAGGTTCCGCCGCGAGTCGCAGATCGGGCAGCCGGCGCAGCAGCGTACCGATCGCGGTCCGCGCCTCCAGCCGGGCCAGCGGCGCGCCGACGCAGTAGTGGATGCCGTGGCCGTAACCGAGGTGCTGGTTGTCGCGCCGGGACAGGTCCAGAAGGTCGGGGTCCGCGAAGCGTTCGGGGTCGCGGTCGGCGGCCGCGAGTACGACCAGTACGGGGTCGCCGGTGGCGATGCGCCGGCCGCCGAGGTCGATGGGCTCGGTGGCGAACCGCCAGGTGGCGATCTCCACCGGGCCGTCGTAGCGCAGCAGTTCCTCGACTCCGGTGGCGAGAAGGGTGGTATCGCCCTCCTCGAGGGCTTTGTGCAGTCGCGTCCGCTGGCCCGGGTTGCGCAGCAGCGCGTACGTCCCGTTGCCGATGAGGTTGACGGTCGTCTCGAAGCCGGCGAACAGCAGGATGAAGGCCATCGCGGCGGCCTCACCCTCGGTCAGATGCTCGCCGTGGTCGCTCGCGCGGATCAGCCCTGAGATCAGGTCGTCGCCGAGGTCCGCGCGCTTGCGGTGGATCAGCTCGGCGAGGTAGTTGCGCATTTTCTTCACCGAACGGGCCACTCCCCCGCGCGGCGCGCCACCGTGCCGCAGCATCATGCCCGCCCAGTCCCGGAAGTCGTCCTGGTCCTCGGCGGGCACACCCAGCATGTCGCAGATGGCATAGATGGGAAGGGGGAAGGCGAATTCATGGATGAGGTCCGCTTCGCCCCGCTCCGCGAATCCGTCGATGAGCCGGTCGGTCAGCTCCTGCACGCGCGGCGCGAACTCCGCGACCCGGCGCGGGGTGAACGCCTTGGCCACCAGGCGGCGCAGCCGGGTGTGGTCCGGCGGGTCGATGTTGAGCAGATGTGTCATCAGGTCGGCCTTGCGCTCGCCGGGGATGCCGACTCGGCCCTTGGCGTGCGCGGACTCGCTGTGGTGCAGCGGATTCTTCGACAGCCGCGGCTCCGCGAGGGCCTGCCGGGCGTCCGCGTACCGCGTCACCAACCAGGCGTCGACACCACTGGGCAGTTCGGTCCGGTGTACGGGGCGGTGCTCGCGCAGCCAGGCGTACGCGGGGTAGGGGTCGGCGGCGAACTCCCAGGTGAACAGCTCGGGCGGGGTCGGAGCCCCCGGCTCGTCGGTGGCGTCGGTCTCGTCGGTCTCGTCGGGCACGCGTCGACCGTATCCGGTGCGCCGGGCCCACTCCGTGGACGCACCTTCGCTGCCGCACCACCGCGTCACCACCGCCACCGCCACCGCGCCACCGCCTCACGGGCCCTGGCCCTCGGCTCGGGGCGTACGAGCCGAACGGGCCGGGCGCCCGGACCGGCCCGGCAACGGCGGTCTCCCTCACCCGGCCCTCGGCTCGGGGCCGCGACGCCGTACGTACAGCTCCGCCATGTCCACGTCGTGAAGATCCCCGCCCCGCCACGACGGGCCCGCGGCGCGGCCGCTTTCAGCGGGCGCGGTCCGCCGGTGCTGCGTACCGTCGCATCATGGACTTCAATATCACGGGCGAAGAGGAAGCACTGGTGCTCCGCATCCAGGAGCGTCTGGCGGCAGGCGACAATCCGACGGAGAACAGTCTCGCGGAGGAGTTGGGCGACGACGCCCGGGCCCGGCTCCAGTCGCTGGCGGACAAGGGCTGGGTGTCCCTCATCCAGCCGCCGGAGGGCGGGCCGACGCTCGTCTCCGGGCTCTCACCGATGGCTCATACGGCACTGTCCGACCGACGCAACGCCTGACGACGCACCGGACCTGCGGGGCTTGCTGACGCACCGGAACTCGGCGGCCCGCTGACGCGGTGGGCCTACGCGGCCTGCCGCTGCTCGAAGCGCTCCAGCCAGCCGGAGGCGATGAGGTACTGGCCCAGGATGTAGCCCGCCATGATCAGCACCTCCTGGGAGGGCAGGTCGAGGCCGGCCGCCTGGAGACCGATCAGCAGGTCCGAGGCGAGGAACGCGCCGGCGCCCACCGCCACCTTGCCGCCGACGCCCAGGGCAGTAGCGCCCATCAGTGCCAGCGCGAGGCTGTAGCCGGCGACGGGCAGCCGGAGCTGCTTGTCGAGAGTGGGCGCGAGCACGGCGTTCACGGCGGCCCAGCCCGCCAGGCAGCCGACCGCGGGCCACGGTTTCCGCGCGATACCGCGGAGCGCCCCGAGCCGGGTGTAGCCCGCGGTGTAGCTGACCTGCGTGCCGAGGAAGGCCGCCATCCCGAGCAGGAAGGCCGGCTCGTACGCGTCGAAGAGGAGAGCGGTGTCCCCGGCGGCGGCGAAGGCCAGCCCGGCGACCAGGGCCTTGGGTACGGGCGCGGACGCGTCGGGGCGGCGGCGCAGTACGTGTCCGGCGAGCGCGGGCATGAGCAGCGGCTTGGCCGCCCGGCGCAGGCCCCGCGGGCTGCGGGCCACCGCCAGCAGATCGGCCGCGGACAGTGCCCCGAAAGCGGCGAGCGCCCCCCGACCGTGCCCGTCCGGCCTCGCCAACCGCTGTGCGGCCGCGCCTGCGGCCTTGAGAACACGCTGCCTGCGTTGTCCGATGATCGCCATGCGGGCAGTCTCCCGACGTTGCTGACATCCGGTCAACCAGGGCGCACTGTGAGGTCTCTCCCTGAACTTCCGCCCCGTCGCCCGGTACGGGCTCCGGGCCGTGCCCTCATTCCTTGCCCCGTGGGGTCCCTTCCGGCGACGTCGGCTCCGGGGGTTCCTCGGGTGACTCCTCCGAACGGCTGCGGGTGCCATGGGTGTGCAGCTCGTGCGGCATGCGGCGGACTCCGTCGTGCGGCACCTCGTCCGGCTCGCGGGGCTCGCGCAGCTCGTGGCGCGGGGTGTCCTGATGGCCCGGCCCGTGGTCCGGCGGCGTCTCGTGGTCCTGCTCGTCGCGGGTCTGCCAGGCGCCGGACCGCGGCTGCGGCTCCGGCGACACGCGCGGCTCACGGTCACGGATCCTGAGTCCCACGATCACCGCGGCGGTGAGGACGGCCACCACCACGAGCCCGACGACCAGCGGCGCGATGCCGACCAGGAAGTCACGCCTCACGGCAAGTTCCATGCAGAGTTCTCGCATACGAGTCGAGTACCCCGCCCGAAGGGTGCCAGTCGGACCGATCGCCCGTTCAGTCGGCTCAGTCGGCCTGCTCGTCCTCGGCAGCCCGGATCGTGTCCCGGTAGGCGCGGGCCGCCGTCCGCAGCGCCGATTCCGGGTCCGTGCCGTCCGCCTCGGCCCGTATGGCCAGGGCCAGCAGCCGCTCGCCGAGGTCCGCGGCGCCCGCCGATTCCGGCAGCGGCACGTCCAGGCCCGCCGTCCGCACCCGGGAGGCCAGCTTCGCCGCGAGCGCCAGCGCCGGCTGGCCCAGCGGGATGCCGTCCGTCACCGAATCGCGCTGCTTCTCGACCGCCTTCGTCCGCAGCCAGTGCGCCTTGACGTCCTCGGAGGTCTCGGCGGTCTCCGAGCCGAAGACATGCGGATGCCGGTGGATGAGCTTCTCGACGATCGTGCCCGCCACATCGTCGATGGAGAACGGCTCCTCCGTGTCCTCCTCGGCGATCCGCGCGTGGAAGACGACCTGGAGCAGGACGTCGCCCAGCTCCTCCCGGAGCTCCTCCCGGTCACCCGCCTCGATCGCCTCGACGAGCTCGTACGCCTCCTCGATCCCGTACTTCGCCAGCCCGTCATGGGTCTGCGCGCTGCTCCACGGGCATTCGGCGCGGATGGTGTCCATGACCTGCACGAGGTCCAGGAGCCGCGCTCCCGGCAGGTCGTACGAGGCGGGCAGCAGCTCCAGATCCGGCATCTGGACCCGGCCCGACCCGGCCAGCCGGGCGAGCCCGTCGGTCAGCTCCTGGTCGCCCTCACCGGACGGGATGAGGACGACCGTACGGCCGCCGGCGCAGTCCTCGACCAGTTCGTGCGCGTCCGGGGCGGCCTCCTCGACCTCGACGCCCGCCTCGCGCAGATACGGCAGCTGCGGATGGGCCGGGTCGGGGCACAGCACGCGGTCGGCGGCGCGCAGCGCCTGCCAGGCGGGCCAGGACAGCAGGCCGGGGGCGACCCGGTGGCTGGTGGTCAGGAGGACGATGCGGCCGGAAGCGTCTGCGTTCACGGGTCGAACGTAACCCAACGGGTGGCGGGCGGTATCCGGCGCCCGGGACAGGCGGTCCTGCCCGTCCCGGCAGCACCTGCGCCCCGTGCCCGTCGTCCACCGCTGCCCGGGCCCTCTCCGGACGGCGTCCCCGCAGGCGGGAGCCTCGAAGAGGGCGTTGTGCGAGTGGCTTGGGGCTACGCCTGCTTGGGGACTACGCCTGCTTGTCGGCGGCGGGGGCGTTCCGGAGCCAGGGCTCCTTCAGATTCCCGAGCAGGACCTTCTTGTCGTCCCAGGTCCCGAACCGCGGGTTGACGTCGATGCCCATCTTCGCTGAGGCGTCGCGCAGCGCCTGGACGATCTTCTCCTGGCCCTGCGGACTGCTGCGGTCCACGCCCAGCGCCTGCGCCAGCTTGTCCATGGCGACCTGGTTGCGGACGGTCGTCTCGACCTGGCCGGGGCCGATGGCGTACTGCTGGAGCCACATCTGCCGCAGCCGGTCGGCACCGCCCGCGCCCTGCTCGGCGGCGGTCTGCGCCTTCTGGACGTCGCTGCGGGTGACGTTCACCCCGGCCTCCTCGGCAGCATGGTCCAGGACCCGGTCGAAGATCATGCCGTTGAGGGTGACCCGGCTGAGCTGCCCGGTGTCCTGGATGAGCCGGGAGGCCTGCGGGGAGCTGCGCTGCGCGGCCCGTACGTCCTCCACCTGGGACTGAAGCTGGGAGACGGTGATCCGGTCGCCCTCCACCACGGCCGCCGCGCCGGGGTGCGGGGAGCTGCCGCAGGCGGTCAGCAGTGGGGACGCGGCGAGCAGAGCAGCGGAGGAAATGGAGAGCGCGGTCCTGCGGCGGATCATCGAAGCCTCCCGGCAAAGATCGTGGACAAGAGGAGCGGGCGGAGCCCTCCGTGGGGGCGGCGGTGGGGCGGCGGGCGGACGTTTCGACCTGGCGATGATCGATGTTATGGAGTCCGCACGGCGGTAGCCACTGATTCGACCAACGATTCGCCAGGACATGAAGATGCGCGGCCCCGGCGGGGAGCTTCGCGGGAGTCCGGCCCCGGGCTGGGGCTGCGGCTGCGGCTGCGGCTGCGGCTGCGGCTGCGGCTGCGGCTGCGGCTGCGGCGATCGTAGGACGGCCCTGCCGGCCGACCCGCCGTGCCGACGCCGCAGCCCGTGCGCGGCGTCGGCTGCCGACCGTTTCGGGCTGAGCGGGGCCGGACCGGTGCGCATGGGCGGTGGAGGGCTGAGCCGTGTACGGCGGCTGCGGAGTCGGGTGGGGCGCCCGTTGTGGCGTGGCGGATCCCGCCGTCTCGGCAGATCGGCGGAACCGTACCGGCGGGCGGGCCGATACGGTCCCGGCCGGCCCGCCCGGGCTAGCGCGCCGTGAAGCGCGCGGGTGCCTCGGTCGGGTTGCCCCCGGTCGGCAGCTTCTGCTCCGGGCAGCCGGACAGTACGCGCCGCATCGCGTCCTTCTCCGCGTCCGTCACCCACAGCCGGTACTTCGTCTTCACCGCGACCTGCCCGGCCACATAGGTGCAGCGGAACGCCTTGTTCGGCGGCAGCCAGGTCGCCGTATCGCCGTCGCTCTTACTGCGGTTGGTGCTCGCGTCCACGGCCAGCAGGTTCAGCGGGTCGTTGGCGAACGCGATGCGCTTGCGCGGCGGCCACTGCTGGGCGCCCTTCTGCCAGGCGTCGGAGAGCGCCACCAAGTGGTCGATGTCCACCTCGCTCCTCCCCCGTTCGAACTCCACCCGTTCCCCGGTGTACGGATCCTCGGCCAGTGTGCCCGCCACCACCACGCACTTCCCGTCCCGGAACGTGACCCCGTCCAGGTCCCGCTTGAGGATGTCCTCCCGGGTCCGGCAGTTGTTGCTGTCGGTGTCGGCCCAGGCCGAGCCGAACCTCTCCCGGTCGTAACCGGTCCTGGGCGCCCGCCCCTTGACGGTCAGCCCGCCGACCGTCTTCAGCGCGGAGCCCGCCTCTCCCGAAACGGGCGCGGACGGTTCCGCCGTGCCGTCACCGCCGCCGGAGCTGTCGCCGCTGCCTCCGCTGACGCTGCCGCCGGTGTCCGAAGTGCAGCCGGTGACGGCGAACAGCGCTGCCGATGCGAGCGCGAGGGCGGGCAGAGCCGTGCGGCGGGTACGTATCACGGGGCGCGTCCAGTCCGGGAGTCGAGGAGCACGGGCGGGGCAGGGCGGAACAGAGCCGGACGACGTCACCCTGCCATGCGCCTCAGCCCCGCCGCCGCCCCACCCCGGTGATCCCCGCGCCGCCCGTGCACCGCCCCGGCTCCGTCAGCACGCCGACCACCACCCACTCCGCCGGTGGACGGCCGGAGTTCACGCGCCGAGGATCGTCGTCAGGAACTCCCCGGTCCAGGCCAGCAGTTCACGGCCGACCACCGGCTTGCCACCGACCCGGGCCGTGGCCGGGCGGGGCACCAGGATCTGCTTCAGCGCCGGCTTGAAGACCGTACGCGGATGCAGCCGCCGCAGCCGCAGCTCCTGCGACTCGCGCAACTCCACCGGGGAGAAGCGGATGTTGGGCCCCTGGAGAGTGATGTCGGAGACTCCGCAGGCGCGGGCGAGCATCCGCAGGCCAGCCACCAGCAGCAGGTTCTCGACCGGCTCCGGGAGCTTGCCGTACCGGTCGGTGAGCTCCTCGCGGACCGCCGCGATGTCCTCCTCGGAGCTCGCTGACGCGATCGCACGGTAGGCCTGGAGGCGCAGCCGCTCGCCCGGCGCGTAGTCGTGCGGGACATGCGCGTCGACCGGCAGCTCGATCTTGACCTCGAGCGGGGGCTCCTCCTCCACACCGCCTTCCAGGGAGGCCCGGTAGTCCGCGACGGCCTCGCCGACCATCCGTACGTACAGATCGAATCCGACGCCCGCGATATGGCCCGACTGCTCGCCGCCGAGCAGATTGCCCGCGCCGCGGATCTCCAGGTCCTTCATCGCGACGTACATGCCCGCGCCCATCTCGGTGTGCTGGGCGATGGTCGCCAGACGCTCATGGGCGGTCTCGGTGAGCGGCTTCTCCGGCGGGTAGAGGAAGTACGCGTAGCCGCGCTCCCGGCTGCGCCCCACCCGGCCGCGCAGCTGGTGGAGTTGGGAGAGACCGAAGTTGTCGCCGCGCTCGACGATCAGGGTGTTGGCGTTGGAGATGTCGATGCCCGATTCCACGATGGTGGTGGAGACCAGGACGTCGAACTTCTTCTCCCAGAAGTCGACCACGACCTTCTCCAGGGCGCTCTCGCCCATCTGGCCGTGGGCTGTGGCGATGCGCGCCTCGGGGACGATCTCGCGCAGGCGGGCGGTGGCCCGGTCGATGGACTCGACGCGGTTGTGGATGTAGAAGACCTGGCCCTCGCGCAGCAGTTCGCGGCGGATGGCCGCACCGATCTGCTTCTGCTCGTACGGCCCGACGAAGGTCAGCACCGGGTGCCGCTCCTCGGGCGGGGTGGTGATCGTCGACATCTCGCGGATACCGGTGACCGCCATCTCGAGCGTACGGGGGATGGGTGTGGCGGACATGGTCAGCACATCGACGTTGGCGCGGAGCTTCTTCAGCTGCTCTTTGTGCTCGACGCCAAAACGCTGCTCCTCGTCGACGATGACCAGGCCCAGGTCCTTGAACTTGGTCTCGGAGGAGAAGAGGCGGTGGGTGCCGATGACGATGTCGACCGAGCCGTCGCGGAGCCCCTCGAGCACGGCCTTGGCCTCGCCGTCCGCCTGGAAGCGGGACAGCGCCTTGGTGACGACGGGGAACTGGGAGTAGCGCTCGGCGAAGGTGCCCATGTGCTGCTGGACGAGGAGGGTGGTGGGAACCAGGACCGCGACCTGTTTGCCGTCCTGCACCGCCTTGAACGCGGCGCGGACCGCGATCTCCGTCTTGCCGTAGCCGACATCGCCGCAGATCAGCCGGTCCATCGGGACCGACTTCTCCATGTCCTCCTTGACCTCGGCGATGGTGGTGAGCTGGTCGGGGGTCTCGACGTACGGGAACGCGTCCTCCAGTTCCCGCTGCCAGGGGGTGTCCGGGCCGAAGGTGTAGCCGGGGGCCGCCATACGGGCCGAGTAGAGCTTGATCAGGTCGGCGGCGATCTCCTTGACGGCCTTCTTCGCGCGCGCCTTGGTCTTCGTCCAGTCGGCGCCGCCCAGCCGGTGCAGGGTCGGCGCCTCGCCGCCCACGTACTTGGTGACCTGCTCCAGCTGGTCGGTGGGGACGAAGAGGCGGTCGCCGGGCTGGCCGCGCTTGGCGGGCGCGTACTCGACGAGCAGATACTCGCGGGTCGCGCCCTGCACCGTGCGCTGCACCATCTCGACGTAGCGGCCGACGCCGTGCTGCTCGTGGACGATGAAGTCGCCCGCCTGGAGGGTCAGCGGGTCGATGGTCTTACGGCGCCGGGCCGGCATCCGGCCCATCTCCTTGCTCGCGGCCTTCTGACCGGACAGATCGGTCTCGGTGAGGACGGCGAGCTTCAGACCGGGGTCGACGAAGCCGTAGTCGATGGAGCCGCAGGCGACGTGGACGAGGGAGGGGGTGAGCTCGGCGAGGTCACCGGTCGCGCCGTCGGAGGCGGCCAGGCGGGCGGGGATTCCCTCGCCGCCGAGGACCTCGACCGTACGGGCCGCCGGGCCGTGGCCCTCGGTGACGTACACCGTGCGCCAGCCGTCGGCCAGCCAGCCCTTGGTGTCGGCGAGGGCGCGGGCGGTGTCGCCGCGATAGCTCTCGGGGGCGCGCATACCGAGCCGGAGGGTGTCCCCGTCGACTTCCCCGTCGAGCTCCAGATCGGTACTGAAGGGGCTCACGGTCCACCACATCATGCCCAGCTCACGGGCCCGTTCCCGTACGTCGGCGATGCCCCGGAGGGAGGCGGCGCCGACGTCGATGGGGGCGTCGCCGCCGCCGGCGGTGGCCGCCCAGGACGCCTGGAGGAATTCCTGGCTGGTCGCGACGAGGTCGGCGGCGCGGGTGCGGACGCGCTCCGGCTCGCACACCACGGTCATGCTGCCCTCCGGGAGGACGTCGAGCAGGAGTTCCATCTCGTCGACGAGGACCGGGGCGAGGGACTCCATGCCCTCGACGGCGATGCCCTCGGAGATCCTGCCCAGCAGTTCGGAGAGCTCGGGCTGAGTCTCGGCGAGGGCGGCGGCACGGTTCCGTACGTCCGCGGTGAGCAGCAGCTCGCGGCACGGCGGGGCCCACAGGCCGTGCTCGGCGACTTCGAGACTGCGCTGGTCGGCGACCTTGAAGTAACGAATCTCCTCGATGTCGTCGCCCCAGAACTCGACACGGAGCGGGTGCTCCTCGGTCGGCGGGAAGACATCGAGGATGCCGCCGCGCACCGCGAAGTCGCCGCGCTTCTCGACCAGCTCGACACGGGAGTAGGCGGCGGCCGCGAGCGCCTCCGTGACCTCGCCGAGGTCGGCGGTCCCACCGCTGCGCAAGGCCACGGGCTCGAGGTCGCCGAGGCCCTTGACCTGCGGCTGCAGTACGGAGCGGATGGGGGCGACGACCACGCTGACCGGGCCTGCGGAAGGGTCGTCGGCCGAGGGGTGCGCGAGCCTGCGCAGCACGGCGAGACGGCGGCCCATGGTGTCGGAGCGGGGGGAGAGCCGCTCGTGCGGCAGCGTCTCCCAGGACGGGTACTCGACGACGCCGTCCGGGGGGAGAAGCGAGCGCAGCGCAGCCGCCAGGTCCTCGGCTTCGCGGCCGGTCGCGGTGACGGCCAGCACGGGCCGGCCGGCGACGGGGGTGCTCCGGCCGGCACCTCCCGTGCCCTCAAGGCTACGGGGGAGGGCGAGGGCGGCGATGGCGAAGGGGCGCGCGGCGGGCGGGCCGACGAGGTCGAGGTGCGGACGGTGGCCGTCGGCGGCGGCCTTCACCGCTTCGGCCAGCGCGGGATCGGTGACGACGACGTCGAGCAGACCGTGCAGGCTCATGAAGGGTTTCCGTCCCGGGGTGATCTTTCGTGACAACGCGAACTGCCCGACACGTCGAACGGGCCGGGGTGCTCCAGGGTACGACGCCCCGCTGACGGCCGCCGTCGAGTTCTGACCCCGGCGGACCGGACCGTGGCAGCTCTTCACCACGATCGACCCACCGGCCGACGAGCGGCGACGGTGGGCCCCGCCGAGCAAGGGATCCGGCCTTGAGGCCGGTGACGCTCCGCGCAGGGCCGAGTGGGGACCGAGCACGGCGGGCTCGACCGCCGGCCCCTGGCCTGCTTCCGGCCCTTAGCGTGGAACTATGCGCGGTGATGCGCCCGGCGGAAGGCGAGACGACCCGGTGACGCTGGCTCTCTGCGGCGACGTCATGCTCGGCCGTGGCGTCGACTGCGTCCTTCCGCACCCTGGTGACCCGACGCTGCGGGAGCCGTACGTCCCGGATGCCCGGGCCTACGTCGAGATGGCGGAGGCCGCGAACGGGCCGATTCCCCACCCGGTCGACTTCTCCTGGCCCTGGGGAGATGCCCTGCAGGCGCTGGACGGGGCCGCCGCCGACGCCCGGGTGGTGAATCTGGAGACCAGCGTCACGCGAAGCGGGGCGTTCGCGCCGGACAAGTCCGTGCACTACCGAATGAATCCGGCCAACCTCTCCTGCCTGGCCGCAGCCCGCCCCGACGCTTGCGCGCTGGCGAACAACCACGTACTGGACTTCGGCCGCCAGGGGCTCGAAGAGACGCTCGGCGCCTTGGCCGGTGCAGGGCTGCGGGTGGCGGGGGCGGGGCGGGACGGAACCGAGGCGTGGCTACCCGCGGTGATCACCGTCGATGGTGGCAGGCGGGTCCTGGTCTTTTCGTTCGGAATGGAGTCCAGCGGCATTCCCTGGGGGTGGGCCGCGACCGAGGACCGGCCGGGCGTCGCCTTCGTACCCGAGCTGTCGGACGCCGGAGCGGCCGAGGTCGCAGACCGGGTACGGCGGGTGAAGCGACCGGGCGACGTCGCGGTCGCCTCGATCCACTGGGGGTCCAACTGGGGCTTCCGTGTCTCCCGAGATCAGATCCGCTTCGCGCACGCCCTGATCGACTGCGGGGTCGACCTCGTACACGGGCACTCTTCGCACCATCCCCGCCCCCTTGAGGTCTACCGCGACAAACTCATCCTGTACGGCTGCGGCGACTTCATCGACGACTACGAGGGCATCCCCGGGTACGAGAAGTACCGGGACGACCTGCGGTTGCTGTACTTCGTCTCGGTGGAGCCGGACACCGGCGTGCTGGCCGGCGTCCGGATGGCGCCCCTGCAGCCCCGGCAGATGCGCCTCCGGCACGCCTCGCGCAAGGACACCGAGTGGCTACGGGCGACTCTCGACCGGATCAGCCGCCGCTTCGGCTCACGGATCGGCCTCGAACCGGACGGCTCGCTCACTCTCATGCCCTGGCGAACGTAAGGGACGCGGATGTGAGCGGTGGTGGATGGTGACCGGAGACGCTTCTCCCGAAGATCTCGTCCGTGCCGTCCGAGCGGCCGGTATCAGCGATGAGCGCCTACTCGAAGCCGTGCGCGCGACACCACGAGCAGAATTCGTCCCCGCAGACCACGCTGCCGTCGCCTACGCCGACGGGCCCATTCCGATCGGGCGCGGGCAAGTGACCACGCAGCCTTCTCTGTCGGCGAGGATGATCGAGGGCCTTGAACTCGCCGGGAACGAGCACGTGCTCGAAATCGGCACGGGTCTCGGTTTCCAGACCGCAGTGCTTGCTCGCCTGGCCGCCGACGTCGTGAGTATCGAAATGGGGCGGGACATGGTTCGCCAGGCACGGCGGAATCTTGCCCGTCAGGGCATTCGCAACGCGGAGCTGCTCGTCGGGGACGGCAGCTGCGGCGTACCGCAGCGTGCCCCTTACGACGCAATCGTCGTATCGGCGGCCTTCCCGGAGGTTCCTCCGCCGCTGGTCGAACAGCTTCGGCTCGACGGCCGCCTCGTACAGCCCATCGGGCCGGGCGGGCAGGAGGAGGTCGTGTTGTTCCGTCGGACCGCTTCGGGGCTGGAACGTCAGCAGGTCCTTACCCTGGCCAGGTTCGTCCGGCTGCGCGGACGGCACGGCTTTCCGTCCTGAGCCGAGCTGAGCCGAGCTGAGCCGACTCCACCGGTCGGACGCGGCGGCCGACCCCGGCAGTGGACCGGGCCCGATGCCGCAACCCTGATCGCGCCGGGACCGGACCTCTGGGGCCGCGATCCGCAGCCGCTCTCAAGGCCTCGGTCAGGTGGAGTGCGGCGGCACCGGACGGGGCGACCCGCGCCGGCAGCGCAGTAAAGGCCGGACAGGGGGCAGGGCACTGCCGACACGTAGCACCGGACGCGGCCCCAGCACGCTGAGAGCGGGGGGGGGGCGCGGGGGGGGCGGGGGCAGCAGTGCCACCGGCGCCGGCCCCCGGCGGGAGGACGCACCCAAGACCACCCCGGA